>DATJDE010000168.1:0-3086 GCA_035497595.1 Rhizomicrobium sp.
GGCGGAGCGATCGACCCTGGTTTGCAGCAGACCGATGCTGGCGAACAGATCGATCATATCCATGGGCCGGTAGTGGGCGGTGGCTTCGGCGCCATAGGTGGTGGCGCGCTCGGCATTGCGGATCACGGTCGAGAGCGCCGACAGCTCGAAGGGGAGCTGGAGATCCTTGTAGGTGTTGTAGAAGACGTTTGCTGTCAGCGTCACCTGGCTATCGAGCAGTGAGGCGCGCACGAAACCTTCGTAATCCCAGACATATTCAGGATTATATTGGTAGCTGACGAAGGGCGCGGCAAAGGTGAAGCCGGCGCCGCCGGCATTGTAGCCGCGCTCTGCCGTGGCACCGATGGTGACGTTGTCCGCCACGTCCCAGAACACGGTCGCCTTGGGCAGGAAGGTTTTGTACGTCGCATCGAACGCGATCACGAACGGCCCGTCTGCGCCGGTGCGGTGGCGCACTTCTTCCTCGTAACGGGCACCCGCCACCAAACGCAAGGTGGGGCTGAATGTGTAGGTGGCTTCGCCGAAGACCGCGGTGGTGGCTGTGCGGTCATGGAAGGTGCCGCCGCCGAACAGATCGATGGCCTCGTTCTGCTGGGTGCGGAAAATATAGGCCGCGATGAAGCCGGACAGGCTTTCATCGGGGGTGTGTGCGCGCACGAACGGCTCGACGACATATTCGGCGCCATTGATCTGGGCATTGCCCTGCCCGATCGGGGAATAGCGATCGACCTTGAAATCGCTGTAGGACAGAAACGCTTCCAGCGTGACCAGATCGTTGAGCGCCCAGTTGGTATTTGAAATCACTGTGCCTGTGCGCGCGCGAAACACCGGCTGCAGCGGGGCGGCCGGAATGAACGCATCATATGGCTTGACGAGATATTCGGACTGCGGCGCACGGGCGTCGTTATAAGAGACCGTGAGGGTCGATGTGACATCTGGCACCGGCGTGAACAGAAGTTTGCCGCGGACACCAAGGGCGCTTGTGCGGGCGGGATTTTCATCTTCGGGATAGCCGGTGAAATGGGCATAGGCCTGGGACTGGCGATAATCGGCAGAGAGGCGAAAGGCGAGCACGTTATCGCTCACCGGGCCGGAGATTGCCCCTGAGAGTTCACGTTCACCCATATTTCCGATCAACGCGCGGCTGCTGCCTTCCCAATCGAAGGTGGGATCCTTGGTTTTGATGGCGATGACGCCTGCGATGGCATTGCGCCCCTGCAGGGTGCTTTGCGCGCCGCGATAGACTTCCATCTGCTGCGCATCCCACAGCCCGGCATTGAGATAGAGCGCTTCGTTGTAACCGAGCGTGCGGCCATCGATCTGGTAGTTGAGGCGCGGGCGCGTGCCAGCAAAAAAGGCGTCTGCGCCTGCGGCGGGACCGGTGCCGTCCAGCCCGCGCACGGCTGGTGCATTGTTGCCGGGGCTGGTGACGACGATGTTGGGGATGCGGCCCAGCAGATCCTGTGTCGTATAGGTCTCTGCGAGGTTATCGATATCGCGGTCGGTCGTGACCACGACGCTCGCTGCTGTGTCGCGCAGGCTCCGCGCTGTTTTTTCGCCTGTGACGACCACGGTTTCCAGGCCAGCTGAATTCAGGGCCGTCGTGGTCTGCGCGGCGGCCATTACCGACCCAAACCCGGCCATCACCACACCCGCAAACGTCGCTTTATGCCAAACCATTACCCCTCCTGCTTATTTTGGCGCCCGCAGGCATTAGTAGTATTGCGACGCATTTGCAAGACGTGAGTTGAGGTGGTCTGGCGAGGCGTTTTGCCTCTTTGCCTATAACCGGGCTTTTTTCGGCAAATTCATTGCGCTGGCACAAAGAACGCTACCCGCTCTGCGGCTAGCGAAGCTGTGCGTTCGACTGCAACACCCTTCCAAGATACGGCGCGCTATGGTTTCGCAACTGACACACACCGAACGGCAGACTGCACTGGGCATTCTGTTGTTGCTGATGCTGTGCGGCCTGACGATGGCGGCGGCAGGCCATGGCGACCCGCTGGGCGTGCATGGTTTTATCGTGCTCGCATACAGTGTTGGCCTCGCCTTTGTCGTGATGCGCGATTTTTACACGGCCGAACCCGATCCGGCGCGGCTTTCGCAGTATTATGACGACCCCATCAAGATCGGCATTGGGCTCACGCTGGTGTGGGGCGTGTTTGCCATGGGGTTCGGTGTTTGGGTGGCCGCATTGCTGGCCTGGCCCGATCTGACCTTTGACCAGGCCTGGGCGAGCTTTGGCCGGATCCGGCCTGTTCACACCACTGGCGTGATTTTCGGGTTCGGCGGCAACGCGCTGATCGCTACCTCTTTGCATGTCATGCAACGCACCACCCGCGCCAGGCTGCCCGACCAGCTCACGCCCTGGTTTGTCCTGCTTGGCTACAACCTGTTCTGCGTGCTGGCGGTGAGCGGCTATTTCATGGGCGTTACCCAGTCGAAGGAATATGCCGAGGCCGAATGGTATGCCGATATCTGGCTGGTGATCGTATGGGTTGCGTATTTTCTGCTGTATCTGCGCACGCTGGCGCGGCGGCAGGAGCCGCATATCTATGTTGCCAACTGGTACTACCTGGCCTTTATTCTGGTGGTGGCGGTGCTGCACGTCGTCAACAACATCGCGGTGCCTGTTTCGCTCAGCCACGCCAAGAGTTATTCGCTGTTTTCCGGTGTGCAGGATGCGATGACGCAATGGTGGTATGGCCACAACGCGGTCGCCTTCTTCCTGACCTCCGGCTTTCTCGGCATGATGTATTATTATCTGCCCAAGCGTGCGGGGCGGCCGCTGTTCTCCTACCGGCTTTCTATCATCAGCTTCTGGGGCATCACGTTCCTTTATATGTGGGTGGGTTCTCATCACCTGCATTACACCGCTCTGCCGCAATGGGTGCAGACGCTCGGGATGAGTTTCTCGGTGATCCTGCTCGTCCCCTCCTGGGCGTCTGCCGGCAATGCGCTGGCGACCTTGAACGGGGCCTGGCACAAGGTACGCGATGACGCCTCGCTGCGCTTCATGATGGTGGCCTCCGTATTTTATGGCCTCTCGACGTTTGAAGGCTCGTTCACCGCCATTCGCCCGGTCA
>DATJDE010000169.1:0-1706 GCA_035497595.1 Rhizomicrobium sp.
GCCGATAATTCACGGGTCGATGTCGATGCCGCCTCGCAAATCACCGTCACCTTCAGCAAGAAGACGCGGCTGATCCATCTCAACCACGGTCAGGCCTATTTCCAGGTCGAGAAAAACAAAGCCCGCCCCTTCATCGTAGAAGCCAATGGCCGCCGCGTCATCGCCACCGGCACCGCTTTCGACGTGGAGACGCTGGGCAAAGGCGTGCGCGTCACGCTAACGGAAGGCCATGTCACAGTGCGCTCCGCGAGCGATCCCTCCACCGTGATCGCCAAACTCCAGCCCGGCGATCAGCTGATCGACGAAGGCGATGCCCCGCCGCGCATCATCCGCCTTGCCAATATTTTAAAGGCGACATCCTGGCGGCAAGGCAAGCTGATGTTCGACGATGAGCCGCTCCCTTACGTGCTGGCCGAAATGAACCGCTATTCCCTCATCAAGGTGCGCGCAGGCGATGCACCCACCGCCGCCTTGCGCGTCAGCGGCGTCTTCAATGCCGGCGATGTCAGCGCGCTGATCGCGGCATTGAAAGACTACTACCCGATCAACGCGGTGGCGGGCGCCTCCAATCAGGTATCGCTGGTGCACAGCCAGCCGCCATCGCGGCCATAATGTTGCAACAATACATCTGGGGAAACGCTGCGCATCCGCGTCGGAACTAACAGATCGACCGCAAATCGACAGTGCCCAGAGGGGGGACCATGCTTCGCACATCCAGGCTCCACGCCATTCAAACCGCATTTCTGCTCACCGCTTCCACCACCTGCCTGCTCGCGCCGACAACCTTCGCACAAGCGCAGATCACCGGCTCCCGCACCCAGCTCAACATTCCCTCCCAACCGCTCGCCGCCGCGCTCAAAACCTTTGGCGTGGAAACCGACAGTCAGGTCCTGTTCTCGAACGACCTCGTGGCAGGGCGCATCAACCGCCCGCTCAAAGGCAGTTATTCCGCAGGTGAAGCCCTCGACGTTCTGCTCAAGGGCACCAACCTGCACGTCGAACAAAGCAGCGCCCGTGTTTACCTCATCAAGGGTCCGTCTGCGGATGGCGCGCGCGAAATCCGCGCCTTCCAGACATTGCAGCCAACCCAGCTCGCCCAGACCGACCCTGCGCCGCGCGCCGTTGAAACCGTCACCGTTACGTCCTCCAAACTCGGCGGCGCGGATGTGCAAAGCATCCCGATTTCCATCACCGCGCTAAGCCAGGAACAACTTACCGCTACGCAAACCAGTGGCGGGCCGGACTTGATCAAACAAGTCCCCAACATGACCTTCACCAAAACAAACTTCAGCGGCTATTCCATCCAGCTGCGCGGCATCGGCACACAGGCGATTTCGGTGACCACCGATCC
This sequence comes from Rhizomicrobium sp., assembly GCA_035497595.1. GTDB lineage: Bacteria > Pseudomonadota > Alphaproteobacteria > Micropepsales > Micropepsaceae > Rhizomicrobium. The sequence goes on from DATJDE010000169.1 coordinate 1,352, forward strand.
AGCCGTAGCGGTCGCGTTCAACGACATGCCATTTATCCGCAATCACTTTTTTGAGCAGGAATTCTTCGACGTCGCACAGGTGCAGGTCCTGCGCGGCCCGCAAGGCACGCTCTATGGCCGCAACGCGACCGCAGGCGTGGTCAATCTGACTAGCGCCAAACCAACCGATCAGTTTGAAGCCATGGCATCCGCCGAATTCGGCAACTACAAACAAAAGCGTTTCGAAGGCATGCTCAACCTGCCCATCGTCGATGACCGGCTTGCTTTGCGCTTTGCGGGTGAATGGACCAAACGCGACGGCTACACCTTCAACCGCCCAACCAACGATAACGTCGATGGTCGCAACCTCTGGTCC
>DATJDE010000170.1:0-2212 GCA_035497595.1 Rhizomicrobium sp.
GGCCAATTGTATCTGACTGGTGGGGCGCGTCCGCGAAAAGGGATTCGGCCAGCTCGTCTTCGTTTTTGCTGGCGGAGGAGAAGGGGCAGACGCGGTCTGCCGCTGTCAGGTCTGCGTCGGGATCGAGTTCGGGGCGGTAGAGGCCGTTTTCGGTTCGGCTTAGCTGGATGCGGGTTGGCTGCGCGGCGGCGCAGGCACCGCAGCCGATGCAATAATCGCCCGCGACGACGCGTTGGATATCGAAGGTTGGCGCGGCGGCTGGTGTTGGCGTCATGGCGTTCTTTTAGGCGTGGAGTGTAGGTCTGTCATATCCGGCCTTCCGGGGAGCACATTCGCTTAGATCGCGGGAGGCTGGAGCGTGCTTAGTGCGGCATCAGCTGGGTGGCCCGCACTTGGCGGGCCATGACAGGTATTTTTTGGTTTGTGAGGGGTGATGCGGCGCCAGCCCCCATCCGCCGACGGTGACAAGGGATTAGTAGACCACCACTGAGCGGATCGACTTGCCTTCGTGCATCAGGTCGAAGGCGTCGTTGATCTTTTCCAGCGGCATCTGGTGGGTGATCAGGTCGTCGATGTTGATCTTGCCGTCCATGTACCAGTCCACAATCTTCGGGACATCGGTGCGGCCTCTGGCGCCGCCGAAGGCGCTGCCTTTCCAGACCCGGCCTGTGACCAGCTGGAACGGGCGGGTGGAGATTTCCTGCCCGGCACCGGCAACCCCGATGATGATGCTTTCACCCCAGCCGCGGTGACAACATTCCAGCGCCTGGCGCATGGTGTGGACATTGCCGATGCACTCGAACGAGAAGTCCGCACCGCCATCGGTTGCATCGACGATGGCTTGCACCACCTTGTCGCGGCCAACCTCATCGGGATTGATGAAGTGAGTCATGCCGAATTTTTCGGCCATCGCGCGTTTGGCAGGGTTGGTATCGACGCCGATGATCTTGTTCGCGCCCACCATGCGGGCGCCCTGAATCACATTGAGGCCGATGCCGCCAAGGCCGAAGATGACGACATTGGCGCCCGGCCAGACTTTGGCCGTGTAGATCACCGCGCCGATGCCGGTGGTCACGCCACAGCCGATGTAACAGATTTTGTCGAAGGGGGCGTCGGGGCGGACCTTGGCGAGCGCGATCTCCGGCAGCACCGTGTGGTTCGCAAAGGTGGAGCAGCCCATATAATGGTGGATCGGTTCTTTGCCGATGCGGAAGCGGCTGGTGCCATCGGGCATCAGGCCCTTGCCTTGGGTCGCGCGGATCGAGGTGCAGAGGTTTGAGCGCTGCGAGAGGCAGGTTTTGCACTGCCTACATTCGGGCGTGTAGAGCGGAATGACGTGGTCGCCGGGCTTTAAACTGGTCACGCCACTGCCAACTTCGAGCACAATTCCTGCGCCTTCATGGCCCAGAATGGCCGGGAAGATGCCCTCTGGGTCTTCACCCGAAAGGGTAAAAGCGTCGGTATGACAGATACCTGTCGCCTTTATCTCAACCAACACTTCACCTGCGTGCGGGCCGTCGAGTTCCACCTCTTCGATGGAAAGTTTCTCGCCTGCCTTCCAGGCGACGGCGGCTTTGGTTTTCATCGTGACCTCTCAAGAACTTTCACAAGAGGCTAGCCCAAGTGGCGGCGAGCCTCTATCTGAAACACTGGATGAAGAAGGGGCTCTAACATGTCGGAGGCGCACGGCAATACGCGCCGTTTTGTTCTCACTGTCGCCTGCCCTGATCGCAAAGGGATTGTGGCGGCGGTTTCGCACTTTCTGCTGGAGCAGAACTGCAACATTCTGGACAGCGCGCAGTTTGGCGATGTCACCAATGGGCGCTTTTTTCTGCGCATGGTGTTTGTCACCGAACGGCACACCGATGCCGCAGCGTTGCGCGCCGCGTTCGAGCCGATTGCCCGGAGCTTTGGCATGACGGCCCAACTGCACGACACGGCGCGCAAAGTGCGCACGCTGGTGATGGTGTCGAAGTTCGGGCATTGCCTGGTTGACCTGCTCTATCGCCACCGTATCGGGGCGCTGCCCATTGAGATTGTGAAGATTGTTTCCAACCACCGCGAGCTTGAAGATGTGGCGGTGGCCCATGGGGTGCCGTTTTCCTATTTGCCGGTGACCAAGACCAACAAGGCGGAGCAGGAGCGCGCGCTGCTGGACCTGATTGAGACACATCGGGTCGATCTGACGGTGCTGGCCCGCTACATGCAGATT
>DATJDE010000171.1:0-4978 GCA_035497595.1 Rhizomicrobium sp.
TGCCTTGTCTGGCAGCGGCGGCAACACTGACCGAAGCCGATGCGGGCAAATCGTTCAATGTTGTTTCGGGCGAGGTTTTGACGGTGCGCCTGCCCGGTATCAGGGGCACAGGTTTCTGGCGGCTGGACAGCGATGTCTCGCCGGAACTTTCTCTTGCAGGGCGCAGTACCGAAAGTGTGCTGGCGCCCGACGCACCAGAGACCACCATCTTCACCTTCGCGCCGCGCCAGCCGGGCACGGTGACGTTGAAGGCGAGCTATGTGAAGACCGGCGCAGCTCAAACGTCTGCACAGGCGCCTGCCCAAAGCTTTGCGGTGCTAGTAACAGTGAACGGCTCTTAGGAGCGGAAAATATGCCGCTGCCGCGCGGGATGCGTGGGCGGATCAAGTTTTGTAAATATCCGGGAGGCTAGACCTCCTCAGACTTTTATCGGGATTCCCCATGACCGACGCTCCGATCGTACCCCACCTGCTTGACCGTTGTGACGAGGCCGTTCTCGCCGCTGAGGGCTTGCTGATTGCCGCCAAAGATTCAGTGGCGGCGCTTGTCACGGTGGATGGGAAAATTTCATCCAAGGCCATCGAGCGCGAGCAGCGCGCAGCCCATGGGCTTGCCTGGCTTGCGACCTATGTCGAAGCCTTGCGGCAGTTGGCACGCTGGGCGCGCGAACTTGAGGGACAGAAGAAATTCGGCGAGATCGAGCGGCTGTTGCTCGAAGCAGGCTTTGGCGAATATCTGGCGCAGATCGTCGGCGGCATTCCCATGAGCCAGACCGAAATCTGCCGTCCCTATGACATGGGACTGACGGACGAAGACATTGCGGGCTTCTGGACGCCGACGGTGCGCGAACTGGTGACGACCGGCAATCGCCCGGCGGTGCGCGCGGGGATTGCCGAATATCTTGCCAAACATCAAGGCGCGATGTTCATCGGCGATCCCGGTCTTGATGACACGATGGGGATGATCCGCAACCAGTTCTTCCGCTTCGCCGCCGAGAAGGTGACACCCTTTGCCCATCAGTGGCATTTGAAGGACGAATTGATCCCGCTCGACGTGATCGAGGAACTGTCGGCGTTGGGCGTGTTCGGCCTGACCATTCCCGAACAATATGAAGGCGCCGGCCTTTCCAAGACCGCGATGTGCGTTGTCTCCGAAGAGTTGAGCCGTGGTTATATTGGCGTCGGCTCACTGGCCACGCGTTCTGAAATAGCGGCCGAGTTGATTCTTACCGGCGGCACCAGCGAACAACGCGCCCATTGGCTGCCGCTGATCGCCAGTGGTGAAAAACTTCCCACCGCCGTTTTCACCGAACCCAGTGGCGGCTCGGACGTCGCGGGCTTGCGCACGCGCGCGGTGAAAGATGGCGACACCTATAAAATCTACGGCAACAAGACCTGGATCACCCATGCGGCCCGTGCCGATGTGATGACGCTTTTGGTGCGTACCAACCCGGATGTGCCGGGCTATCGCGGCCTTTCAATGTTTTTGGCGGAGAAACCGCGCGGCACCGAAAGCGAAATCTTTCCGGCGGAGGGCATGAGCGGCGGCGAGATCGGCGTGCTCGGCTATCGCGGCATGAAGGAATATGAAATCGGCTTTGATGGTTTCGAAGTCCCGGCTGACAATCTTCTGGGCCATGAAGAAGGGCAGGGCTTCAAGCAATTGATGCAGACCTTCGAATCGGCCCGCATCCAGACGGCGGCACGCGCGGTGGGTGTTGCGCTGTGCGCTCTCGACCTGGGATTGCGCTATGCGCTTGAACGCACGCAGTTCGGCAAGCAGCTCATTGAATTTCCGCGGGTGCGCGACAAGCTGGCGATGATGCCGGTCGAAATCGCCATTGCACGCCAGATCGCCTATCACGCCGCGCGCGAGAAGGATGAGGGGCGGCGCTGCGATCTGGAAGCGGGCATGGCGAAGCTATTGGGGGCGCGCGTGGCCTGGGCTTGCGCCGACAACGCGCTGCAAATTCACGGCGGAAACGGCTTTGCTCTGGAATATCCCATCAGCCGCGTGCTCTGCGATGCGCGCATTCTCAACATCTTTGAAGGCGCGGCTGAAATTCAGGCGCAGGTGATTGCCCGCCGCCTTCTTGATGACCGCGCGAACTGACGATGGCGGAGCACACAATCGACCGGCTGTTTGCCACCATTGCCGCGCGCAAAGGCGGCGATGCAGATAAGTCCTACACTGCACAGCTTCTGGCGCGCGGGGCCGAACATTGCGCCCGCAAATTTGGCGAGGAAGCGGTGGAGACGATCATTGCCGCTGTTTCGAAAGATCGCGCTGGCGTGACGGCGGAATCCGCCGATGTGCTCTATCACCTGTTGGTGTTGTGGGCGGCCAGCGGCGTGACGCCTGAGGATGTCTATGCGGCGCTTAGCGCCCGTGAAGGCCAATCCGGGCTTGCTGAAAAAGCCGCACGCGCAAAAAATGACTAAGGTGTCACCTTAGCGCTTTGCACCGACGCGAAGATGAGTCCCACGTCAAAACGAGCATAGCTGCAACCTGTTATTTCTCTCAGGTTGCAGGCCGCTTCACATTCTAGTCGTCTGAGTCGGAGGGGTTGGCCATGCTCTTGACCAGATCGAGCACGCGCTTGCGCATCTTGGCATCCTTGATGCGCATGAAGGCAAGGCTGAGCTGCAAACCTTCGCCGCTGGAAATGAATTCCATCACCGGGGGCGCAGCCCCTTCTTCTGCGAAGCCGCTTTGCGCGCCTTCCAGATGGTCCTGCACGTCCTGAAAGAAATACGGGACCTCGACATTGAGGATACGTGCGATTCGGAACAATCGTCCGGCACCGACGCGGTTCACGCCTTTTTCGTATTTCTGCACCTGCTGGAAGGTGAGGCCCAGCATATCGCCGAGCTTTTCCTGGCTCATGCCTACGAGCATGCGCCGCAAGCGCACGCGGTTTCCTACCTGGGCATCAATGGGGTCAGCTTGTTTTCTGGGCACGGGCTCTTCGACGGGCTCTACTTTGCGTGAGGAACTTAGACACATCGCAGCACTGATCGGAAGCGTTATTCTCGGTTGTGTTAAATTGATTGATCAATTAGTTGGGCGTAAGAGTACCCCAGCAAGCCCGCCCATGAGAATCACGAGTACGACGTAGAGCAAATCCCCATGCTTTGCGTAAAACGTGGCAGGCAATGCAGCGGGGAGCGCGCCATCAAGCACCCCCATGCGCTCCATACCCAGTTCAGCAACGACCCGCCCTTTGGGGTCGATAATCGCCGAAACGCCAGTGCCTGCAGCCCGCACAATCGGCAACCCTTCTTCAATGGCGCGCACCCGAGCGATCAAAAGATGCTGATAAGGGCCGGAAAACGTGCCGAACCACGCATCGTTGGTGACGTTGACGAGCCAGCCCGGGCGAGGCTGCCCCGCTACATCGCCCGGAAAAATAATCTCGTAACACACAAGCGGGCCGACAGCTGGCGCACCCGGAAGGGTAAAGGTGCGTGGGCCAGGCCCCGCGGAAAACCCCCCTGGAGAATTCACCAGACGATCAACGCCAAGTGCATGAAAAAATGATTCGAGTGGTAAGTATTCGCCGAACGGAACCAAATGAAATTTATCGTAAACGCCTAGAATTTCCCCGCGGTGCCCGAAGATATAGACACTGTTGTAATAATTTGGTTTCCCATTACTTTGCGTCGCTACCCGCGAAGCGCCAGTAATGAGCACATGACTATTGCCGGTGAGCACCGTGATTGCATCGAGTGCTGCGGGCTCTCTTTCAAGAAAAAACGGCACTGCCGATTCCGGCCAGACGATATGCGTGGGTGGCACTGGTGCAGGCCTGCGGCTGAGCTCCAGCAGGCGATTCCAGTTGCGCACGGCAAAGCGGGGATCGAACTTTTCCGCCTCGGCGATATTGGGCTGAACGATACGCACCTGAACATCCGGGACGGAGGGCACAGGTTCGGCCAGACGCAACGCCCCCCAACCCCACATCACGGCGAAGAGGCCAAGCATTGCAACCGGCAGGAGGTATGAGCGCCCACCATTGCGGCCGAACAGCAGGCCCAGCGACGTGCCGAACGCGATGGTGAGCACGCCAAGCCCATAGGCGCCAAGTACCGACGTACTTTGCAGAATTTCCGGCATGGCGCCCCAGCCATAGGCCGCGATGTTCCACGGAAAGCCGGTGAGGATGTGGCCACGCAGATATTGTGCCAGACCAAGGGCCGCGGCGAGCCCCAGCGCCCGCCCAATACTCGACCGCCGGAACAGCGCGGCCGCCGCGCAGGCAAGGGCCGGAAAAAGCGCGAGCCCTCCGGGCAGAAGGGTGAGGACAAAGGGGATTTGCCAGGCATGCTTGGCCGCATCGACCTGAAAGGCGTGCGAGATCCAGAACAGGCCGACAAAGAACTGGCCGAAGCCGAAAGCCCAGCCGATCAGGGCCATGGTCAATGCCGGACGCCGGGTCGCCACGCCTTCCAGCAACAGCAGAAGCGCGGCATATCCCAGGAGTTGCGCAACGAAGATGTTGAAAGGCGCGAAGGCAAGAGCCGAGATTGCGCCTGCGCAGAGCGCCGCGCCGCAGCGTCTCCACCCCGAAAGGGTGCGCAAACTATCCCCCACTCGCAGGCTTGCGCGCAACCACCGCCCCCCGGTCACCGCGTCGCCCACTAAACCGGCTCTGCCTGCGGCGGGACGGGGCGGATGCGCAGGCGTTTGACGCGGCGTGGATCGGCTTCCACCACCTCGAACAGATAGCCCGCAGGATGGGCGACAATCTCCCCGCGCTGGGGCACCCGGCCGAGCAGCGATACGACGAGCCCGCCGAGCGTATCGAACGCCTCATCCGTACCGGACAGATTGAGATCAATGCCGGTGAGGGTGCGAAAATCCTCGAGGTCGGTGCGGGCGTCCGCACTATAGACGCCCGGTTCCAGGGTGCGGACCTGCTGGGCGGTTTCGTCATGTTCGTCTTCGATATCGCCGACGATTTCCTCAACCAGATCCT
>DATJDE010000172.1:0-6257 GCA_035497595.1 Rhizomicrobium sp.
ATCGACGTGCTGGAAATGTTCCTGGCCGATCCCGAAACCCTTTCGATCATCATGATCGGCGAAATCGGCGGCACCGCCGAAGAAGATGCTGCCGACTTCATCAAGCACAACAAGGTGAAAAAGCCGATCGTGGGCTTCATCGCCGGTGTCACCGCCCCTCCGGGTCGGCGCATGGGCCATGCCGGCGCCATCATCTCCGGCGGCAAAGGCGGCGCGGAGTCGAAAATCGAGGCGATGAAGGCCGCGGGCATCCGCGTCTCGCCAAATCCGGCCGCGCTCGGCACAACGCTGGTTGCGCTGCTCGGCGGAAACTAAAACCTTTGCGTGCATTGGGCGGCGGCAGCCACATATCGGCATCCGCCGCCCATGCCCGTGAAGTTCGTCAATACTGTTTACACACCAAACAGCACCTCAGGGGAAAACGCGCAGCTTTCCTCACTTCTCGCAAACGGCGCGGTAATTGCTTCAGCAGGTCATAACCCCGGAGCAATTCGTATGAAATTTTTCAAAACCGCATTCCTGACAGTCGGCTTTGTCGGCGCCATGTCTCTGTCAGCGCAAGCGGACTATGTTTTTAGCGGCACTGGCGACAGCGGAACGCTGTCCGGCCCGACGCAAAGCTGGTCGTTCAATGACAATGGCACCGACAACTGGGGCAGCCCCGGCATCGGCGCCGGCACCCGTCAATACGGCCTGGATGATCTCGCTTACGGCTTTGTGATTACCTTCACAGGCCCCGGCACGATCAATGCCAACTCCATCACAATCGGCAACAGTGCGGCTTGCGCGGGCAACCTCGACGGCGGCAGCACCTTCTGCACGCTATCTCCGAATCGCATCTGGGAAGCCTCGCTGGTCGGCCCGTCCTCGATCCAGTTCCTCGCGCAGGATCAGACCTATGCTCTGGACATCAACCAGAACTATTTCGTGAATATCTTTTTCGATGGCGGCACGCCGACCGGTTTCACCGGGCGCTGGCTGACCAGCTTCTCCCCCACCGGTTCGGATGTTCCCGAACCTGCCACGCTCGCTTTGCTGGGCGCCGGGCTTCTCGGCCTTGGCCGTTTTCGCGCACCGCGCAAAGCCGCCTGAGCTTTTCGTCCAAACAGGGGAAACGGCGGCTTCGGCCGCCGTTTTCTTTTATAAAGCTGGCGAAACTGTCCAAAAATCCAGCACCGGCGCTTTCGCACTACAGACGGCCCGTACCCTTCGTGCCATATTTCTCCCGCGTCGGGTTTGGGGAAAAGTATGAATCGGTTGGTTGCGGGCCTCGTCATATCAGGCACGGCGTTTATGGTGTTGGCAGGTTGTCACGGCCTGAAGGATCAGGGGGTCGAAAACACCGCCGCCCCACCGCCTACCTTTATCGTATTCTTTGAAGGGCGCAGCACCGACCTGACCGCGGACGGGCAAAAAATCGTCGCCGCCGCCGCAAAGGATGCGCGCAGCTCCGGCGTGACCATGGTGCAGGTGTCCGGCCCCAGCACCCAGGTCACCCCCCATTACGACCCCGGCCTGGCCGAACCCCGCATCAAGCTGGTGGAAGATGAATTAAAGGCCAAAGGCGTTCCGAAAAACCTGCTGGTCCGCACCTCACTGCCGACCGACAAGGTGCTGGTCACCACCTCCGGCGCCCAGCGCGTCGAAATCCGGGTGCTGAAATAGCGGCAAAGCCCCTAAAACCCGCAGCCAATGCCCAAACTGAAAGGGTTTTGTCACAATGGGGCCGCTATTATAGCGACAGATAGGGTCCTACCCCTCGAAATTTCGTTGTGTTGACACCATATTAACCTTCGTAACTCAAACCTTTCAGGGTATTGAAGTGCATTCGGCACCGGAATGCGCTACAGGCCTCTCGCCTCGCCGGTGTGCACGGAAGACAGCGGTTAAACCCCGCGCCCAGTGGAAATGACCAGCCAAACGCCCCCAAACAGACTGAACCGCGCCTCTAACGAGGTTCTGGATATTACGTCGTTCCTGAACGGCTCCAACGCCGCCTTCATCGAACAGCTCTATGCCCAATACCAGCAGAACCCCGAGTCGGTGGATGAAAGCTGGCGGGCGTTTTTCGCCGAACTGGGCGAGAGCGGGCTTTCGCCGGCCCAGCTTGGGCGCGGCCCCGGCTGGCACCGCGACGGCAAGCTCGATCTGGCCGACGGCGAAATCGTTTCCGCCCTCACCGGCCAACTCTCCCCCGGCAGCCAAAAGAGCGCCGCCACCCAGGATGATATTCGCGCCGCCGCCAAAGATTCGGTGCGCGCCATCCAGCTTGTGCGGGCCTATCGCGTGATCGGCCATCTGGAAGCCGAGCTGGACCCCCTGCACATCACCCCGCATGAGCCCCATCCCCAGCTCGACCCCAATTTCTACGGCTTCCACGAAGAAGACATGGACAAGCCGGTGTTCATCGACGGCGTGATGGGGCTGGAAACCGCCACCCCGCGCCAGATGGTGGATATTCTCAAGCGCACCTATTGCGGCCGCATCGGCTACGAATTCATGCACATCACCGATGCCGAGCAGAAAGACTGGCTGCAACGGCGCATCGAAGGCCCGGACAAGGAGATTTCCTTCACGCCGGAAGGCAAGCGCGCCATCCTGAACAAGCTGATCGAAGCCGAAGGCTTTGAAAAATTCGCAGGCCTGCGCTTTCTCGGCACCAAGCGTTTCGGGCTGGATGGCGGTGAATCCACCGTTCCCGCCCTTGAACAGATCATCAAGCGCGGCAGCCAGCTCGGGGTGAGCGAAATCGTGCTCGGCATGGCCCATCGCGGCCGCCTGAACATACTCGCCAATGTGATGGGCAAGCCCTTCCGCCAGATCTTCCACGAATTCCAGGGCGGTGCCTCCAAACCATCCGAAGTCGAAGGTTCGGGCGACGTGAAATACCATCTCGGCGCTTCATCCGACCGGGAGTTCGACAATCGCAAGGTCCACCTGTCGCTGACCCCCAATCCGTCGCATCTCGAAGCCGAAGACGCGGTGGTGCTGGGCAAAGCGCGCGCCAAGCAGAACCAGCTCGGCGATGTGCAAACCCGCACCTCGGTCCTGCCGCTGCTGCTGCATGGCGATGCGGCCTTTGCCGGCCAGGGCGTGGTGGCCGAATGTTTTGCGATGAGCGGGACCAAGGGTTTCCGCACCGGCGGCACCATTCATTTCATCATCAACAACCAGATCGGTTTCACCACCGCGCCGATCTATTCGCGCTCCTCGCCCTATCCGTCGGATGTGGCGCTGATGGTGCAGGCCCCGATCTTCCATGTGAACGGCGATGATCCCGAAGCGGTGGTGCATTGCGCCCGCATCGCGACCGAATTCCGCCAGTTGTTCCACAAGGACGTTGTGATCGACATGTTCTGCTATCGCAGATTCGGCCACAACGAGGCGGACGAACCGGCCTTCACCCAGCCTTTGATGTATCGCGCGATCAAGGACCACCCTTCGACGCTCGAACTTTATACCAACAAGCTTATTGCCGAAGGCACGCTGACCGATGCCGATGTGAAGGCCATGGTCGCCGACTTCAACAAGCGGCTGGACGAAGAATACGACGCCTCCAAAACCCACCGCCCCAACCGGGCGGACTGGCTGGATGGCCGGTGGAGCGGGCTTGCACAGGCCACCGAAGGCGACCGCCGCGGCACCACGGCTGTCCCTACCGAGCTTCTGCAAAAGGTTGGCCATGCGCTGACCACCGCGCCCGAAGCCTTCAACCTGCACAAGACCATCGCCCGCCAGCTTCATGCCAAGGCGAAGATGTTTGAAACAGGCGCGGGCTTCGACTGGGCCACAGGTGAAGCTTTGGCCTTTGGCACGCTGCTGGATGAAGGCTATCCGGTGCGGCTGTCGGGTCAGGATTCCTCGCGCGGCACTTTCAGCCAGCGCCATTCGGCCTTTGTCGATCAGGCCACCGAAGATCGCTACATCCCGCTGAATCATATCAGCGACGGTCAGGCGGAGTTCGAGGTGGTGGACACCCTGCTCTCCGAAGAAGCGGTGCTCGGTTTCGAATATGGCTATTGCTCGGCCGAACCACGCGCGCTTGTGCTGTGGGAAGCCCAGTTCGGCGATTTCGCCAATGGTGCGCAAGTCGTGATCGACCAGTTCATCGCCTCGGGCGAAATGAAATGGCTGCGCATGAACGGCTTGGTGATGTTGCTGCCGCATGGCTATGAAGGCCAGGGCCCGGAACATTCCTCCGCCCGGCTGGAGCGCTATCTCCAGCTTTGCGCGCAGGACAACATGCAGGTCGCCTGCCCCACCACACCGGCCAACTATTTCCACATCCTGCGCCGCCAGATGCACCGGCCCTTCCGCAAGCCGCTGATCCTGATGACGCCCAAATCGCTGCTGCGCCACAAGCGTTGCACCTCGTTCCTGTCGGATATGGGGCCGGGCTCCTCGTTCCATCGCGTGTTCCGCGATCAGGCCGAAGTTGTGGAAGGCGCAACCACGGTGAAACTTGCGCCGGACAATCAGATCAAGCGGGTGATCCTGTGCAGCGGCAAGGTCTATTTCGACCTGATGGAAGAACGCGAGCAGCGCGGCGAAACCCGCATCCAGATCCTGCGGCTCGAACAGCTCTACCCCTTCCCGCAGGGCACGCTGGCCGATGAACTGCGCCGCTTCCCCAAAGCCGAAACCGTATGGTGTCAGGAAGAGCCCAAAAATCAGGGCGCCTGGAGCTTTGTCGAATCGCGCATCGAGGACACCATTCAAAAGCTCGGCGGCACAGCGCGCCCGCGCTATATTGGCCGCCCCGAATACGCCTCGACCGCCGCGGGCCTGATGAGCCAGCACCTGGCCGAACTTAAAACATTCCTCGACGAGGCTTTGAGCCTATAACGGCGCGGACCAAGCGCCCGGAGACATTTTGCATGAGCATCGACATTCAAGTTCCCGCCATGGGCGAATCCGTGACCGAAGCGACGGTGGCGCGCTGGTTCAAGAAAGAAGGCGAGGCGGTCAAGCGGGACGAACCTCTGGTCGAGCTTGAGACCGACAAGGTGACGGTCGAAGTCCCCGCCCCCGCCGATGGTTCGATTTCCAGCATCCTGGTCAAGGAAGGCGACACCGTTCTGGTCGGCGCCATCCTCGGCGCGATTGCCGAAGGCAAGGCTGGCACAACCGCCGCCACGCCTGCGCCGCAAGCGCCCAAGGCCGCCGCGCCAGCACCGCAACCCGTCGTGGCGCAGGCCCCTGCGCCCACACCGGCCCCCGCCCCGCAAGCGGCAGCCCCGGTGATGCCCGCGGTCCGCCGCATTGCCGAAGAAACCGGCCTCTCCCCCGCAACCGTTGCCGGCAATGGCCGCGATGGCCGCGTGCTGAAAGGCGACATGCTGGCCGCGCTGGATGCGCGCGCCTCCGCCCCGCAGGCCGCAGCCCCAGTGCAAAGCGGCCCGCGCCCGCGCGCGATGCGCGAAGAACGTGTCAGCATGAGCCGCTTGCGCAAGACCATCGCAAAACGCCTCAAGGAATCGCAGAACACCGCCGCCCAGCTCACCACCTTCAACGAAGTGGACATGACCCATGTCATGGCCCTGCGCGCCGAATACAAAACCGAATTCGAAAAGAAGCATGGCGTGCGCCTCGGTTTCATGGGCTTTTTCGTCAAAGCCTGCGTGGCCGCGCTGAAAGAACTGCCCAACGTCAATGCCGAACTTGAAGGCGACGATATCGTCTACAAGAACTATTACGACGTCGGCATCGCGGTCTCGACCGAACGCGGGCTGATCGTGCCGGTGATCCGCGATGTCGATCAGCTGTCGCTGGCGCAGATCGAAAAAACCATCAACGATTTCGGCACCCGCGCCCGTGACAACAAACTCAAACTTGAAGAGCTGCAGGGCGGCACCTTCTCCATCACCAATGGCGGCGTCTTCGGCTCGCTGATGTCCACACCCATCCTCAACACCCCGCAATCGGGCATTCTGGGCATGCACAAAATCCAGCCCCGCCCGATGGTGGTGGATGGCAAGATCGACATCCGCCAGATGATGTATCTGGCATTGTCTTATGATCACCGCCTGGTCGACGGCCGCGAAGCCGTCACCTTCCTCGTCCGCGTCAAACAAAACCTGGAAGACCCGCAGCGCCTGCTGCTGGATATCTAAAACCAATCTGTCATTCCCGGCGAGGCGCAAAGCGCCGAGGGAAGGGAACCCAGGCGTTCAACACCGATCAATGTTGAACGCCTGGGTTCCCTTCCCCTCGCTGGCGCTCGGCCGGGAATGAATTTCAAAAAAATCAGTTTAAGC
>DATJDE010000173.1:0-7210 GCA_035497595.1 Rhizomicrobium sp.
GGTTTTTCAGGGGGCCGGAGAGAATAACCATGACCATGTGCACGATGAAGAAAAGCACAAAGCCGAAGGCGCAAAGGAAGTGAATGGTGCGCGCACTCTGGCGTCCGCCGAAAACGGTCACCAGAAGGGGAAAGGCGGCGTTCAGGGTGGGCGACATGGCAAGGCCGCTAAGGACGATCAACGGGCCGAGAAGGAAAATCACCTTAAAGTAGGCTAACTTTTGCAGGGCATTGTAGCGTAGCGCCGCCTCGCCTTTCGCAAAGCGCAGGCGCAAATGATCCATAATGTCTTTGCCGAGATGGCGAAAGTCGGCTTTGCGCGGGCGTAGATCGCGCTGGAAATGGCGGCTGATGACGGCATAGGCCATGAACAGCACGCCATTGGCGACAAACAGCCAGGCGAAGAAAAAATGCCATTGCCGCCCGGAGGCAAGCGATTGCCAACTGGGCAAGGTTGCCCAGGCAGGGAAGCCGCGCGGAACCGTTTGGCCGAAAATCCGGGAGGCGCCGAGCACGCCGGTCGTATCCCACTGTGCCGAACCGATTTGCGTGATGCCGCGCAAGCTTCCATCAGGGCCATAAGTGGCGGTGAGCGACAGGATGGGCGTTTCAAAGTGACTGGTCTGGCCCCAATAGAGGGCGGGGTGCGCGTTGAAGATTTGCAGGCCGCTCATCAGCATGATGAGAAGCACGCCCGCATTCACCCAATGCGACAGGCGCACCCAGAGGCTGTGGCGATAGGCCATGCGCATCATGGCCCCGCTTTCTTTGGCGACAGGGTAATGGTGCAACGGGTTTTACGAGGCGCGGTTACAAAAGCGAGCGCGTCCTTTTGTTCGATGGTGCAGCCATCGGCGCGGATGTCTGCGCCTGCGGGATAATGGATCGGCGGGATGAAGATTTCTGTGGGTGCGGGAATCGACGGATCGGCATCGAAGACGAGTTCAAAGCAGCCGCTAACGTGATCGAAGCGGGCGCTGATGGGTTCACCCTGAATGCGCCTTGCATAGGGGCGGGAAAAGCCTTTGACGGCGCGGCCGCCACTCTCCGCCCCTTTGGCGGCGTCGTGCTGATCTACGGAATAGATCGACAAATCTTCCTGATTCCAGTCATCGCCGATGGCGGGGTCGTTGCGGTTACTGGCGGTGTAGTTCCATTGGGTGGAAGACAGCAGCAAACGGTCCATCGCATCGTACATCAGGCTCAGGGCAAGTTCGTGCTGCGCCCATGGCACATCGCTATGGTCGCCCGCTTTCCAGGCGGCATAGGCCGCACCGTCATCGAGATCGAAGGGGATACCGAATTCGCCGATCAGCGTGGGGGCGCCGTTCGGGCCCAGCTTTTCGGACGCGGCGGCCAGAGGCGCCAGCGCCGAGACATAGCGCTCACACACCGCCGCCCTGCCCGCCTCGCGGTTTGGCGCGGTGCGCAAGGCCCGCGGGTCGAAGCGTTTGAGGGCAAGGGTGGCAATATCATACCAGTGGCTCGCATTGACCGTGTTGGGCGGCATGCCAGCAGGGAAGCCCTTGAAGGCATGGAAGGGGCTGAGTTCGGCGAACACCAGCCAATCCGCGCGCACCGCGCGAATGGTTTGGGCAACGCGGGTAAAAAACGGCAGCATGAAATCGCGGTCCAGATCGAGCGCGGTGCCGCCGCGGTGGCTGAAGAAGTTTTCGTCTTCATCGGCGCCTTCTTGCGCGAAGGGACAGGCGTGCCCGTCGCGCCAGATCGAAATGCCATTTGGGTTGAGCGGGACTTTGCGTGTTTCGACCAGACGTCTGGCGGTTTTGTCATAGGCAATTTCCGGCACCAGCCGCGTGCTTCCGCGTGCCGCCAGCATCCCGTCGCGCGGGGAGATGAGAAGGCCGGCGCTGACCGGATCGGGGTTATGTTCGGCCCGGTCCAGCTTCAGCCCGATCCAGCCGGTGCCTGGTTCGTTCAACGTGTCGAAACCGATGACATGGGGCTGATCGGCCAGGCGTTTGGCGACTTCGCCCATCGCCGCGCAATACTGGCCTTGCAGAAAATCCTGCACATTGCGGCCATCGATCATCATGTGCGGGGCGAACGTGCGGCCAGCGAAAAACAGGGTCCACATGATCGCATTGGCGGGGCGCTGAGTGTTTTGCGACCAGCTCATCTGCGGATAGCGGTCTTCCTGCCGCCCGCCTTTGGCATAGGCATATTTGTATTGCATGACATGGGCGGCATCGGCGGCGTGGAATTTGGTGACGTCGAGGCCGACGCTTTCAAACGTCCAGCCTGGCGCGCCATCGCCGCCGGACATGCGGCTCCAGACATCCTGATGAAAATCGATGAAGACGTAGAAGCCATGTGCGCCTGCGCGCGCGCAGATCTGCGTCAGGTAAGCGAGATAGGCCTCGTCATAAGCACCCGGCCCAGCATGCTCCACCGCTTCCCAGGTTGTGAGCAGGCGCAAGGCGTTGAAGCCCCAATGTGCCAGCCGCGCGAAATGCGCGTCGGCCTCGGCCAGGGGGAACGGGCGGCCGATGAAGCTGACCGTGCGATGATCTGAAAAATCACTGGGGTGCTGGGTGCCGCCATCGGGATACGGCACCTTGCTGTCACCACCGAGATTGACCCCGCGCAAGAGCACGGCGCGGCCCGCTTCATCGGCGAACCAGCGCCCGCGGATCGCCAGCCTGCCGGGATTCTGCTCCAAGACGCCACTACCCATGGTGAATGACCACCAAAGTAAACCCCAAGTCTGGCGCAAGGCCCGCGCCACGTCCAATTCGCGGGGCCGGGCCGGTTGCGATTTTCCCAAACCTCAGGGCATGATATATTCGGCGGACAGGGTTTTTGCCGGGAGCCTTGGTCAAATCCGTTATCAGCGTCCGGCCGGTATCAGCGGTCTCATGACAAACTTTGAAAACGGTTCTCGTCCTCTCGCTATGGCGTCGGCGAAAGGCAAAGTAAAATGGTTCAATGGCACCAAGGGTTATGGCTTCATTACCTTGGATAATGGGAGCGATGCGTTTTGCCACGCGTCTGCGCTGTCGGCGCTGGGCCACACCGATCTGGCGCAAGGCACCACCATCGTCTGCGATTTGCAGGAAAGCCCGCGCGGGCTCCAGGTCGTAGCCATCCATAGCGTCGACACCTCTACTGCCGATCCTTCCGGCAATGACCGCCCCGGTGGCCGGTCCGGCGGTCGCTCCGATGACCGCTTTGGCGGAGACGGCGGGCATTTTGGCGGCGATCGCTTTGGCGGCTCCGACCGCTATGGCGACGGAGACCGCTTCGGCGGCTCGGACCGCTTTGGCGGCGATCGCTTTGGCGGTGGTGACAGGTTCGGCGGCGGCGATGATTTTGGCGCCCGCCATGGTGGTGGCGGCAGGCCCCATCGTGATGCCGGCCCCAGCGGCCCGATGGTCGAGGGGGCGGTCAAATTCTTCAATGAACAAAAAGGCTTCGGCTTTGTCATGCCGCAGGATGGCAGCGGAGATGTCTATCTGCACGCCAGCGCCCTGCGCCGCTCGGGCATTCCCATTCTCTCGCCCGAACAGCGCGTGCGCTATTCGACCCGGCAGGGCATGAAGGGCGTTGAGGTCGATCGGATTGAACTGATCTGACACGCTGTTTTCAGCGGATGCGCGGGCGCGGCGCGGGCCGCGCGCCTGTACCGGCTGAGCCCCGTTCGGCCTTTGTGAGATTTGGGTACTATATCCTGCATCAACTTGGTTCATGTGCTGAATATAGGCATAATTTCAGCAATGTCAAGGATATTATTCCAAATCACACCTTTTCCTGCCTGCTTGGGGCGCAGGGCTGCCTTGCAGGAAATGTAGCGCGCGGGTGCTTGAACGTTTGGTAACGCCCCTTATATAGGCTCGATCTATATCGAACCAATATAGGCCTCTCCATGGACGTGCGCACGATCTGCCTCGGCATCCTCACCCGCGGCGAGGCGACGGGATATGAGATCAAGAAGACCTTTGAGGATGACGGCTACCAGCATTTCGTCGAAGCGAGCTTCGGCTCGATCTATCCGGCGCTGAACCGGCTGACCGATGAACGGCTGGTTTCGGTGCGCTCGGAAGTTCAGGACAAACGTCCCGACCGCAAGGTCTATTCCATCACGCCAGCGGGCCGGGCGGTGTTTCTGGGTTCGCTGATGAAACCATTGCCGGAGGACAGGCACCGCTCCCCCTTCGTCTTTGCGATGCTGTTTTCGCATCTGCTGCCGCCCGAGCGGGTGAGCGCGATGATGAACGTCTATATCGCGCAGAGCGAGGAAAAGCTGGTGCAGGTGCGCAATGGCGAAGCGCGCAACCCAGGGGAAGCCTTTGTGAACGGGCTTGGCCGGGCGATCTATGAAACCGTTTTGAATTACATCCGCACCCACCGGGCGGACGTCGAAACCCAAAAGGCGCAGGCCGCGGAATGAGCACGATGATGACGGCATTGCTGACGCGCTGGCGGGCCATGAAGGCACGCTACCAATGGGCCATTGGCATTGCGCTGGGCGTGACGGCCTGGTTGCTGACCGGGCTGATTTTTCCGACCGATAGCGGGCATGCCCAAGATGCCCAGGCCAAAGCCGAAGCAACCCCGGTGGTGAAGGTGCGCAACCTCTCCTCGTCCAAGCGTAATGCCACCATTACGGTGCGTGGACGCACCCAGGCACTGCATGAAGTGGACGTGCGCGCCGAAGTGGAAGGCGTGGTCGAAGCGCTGCACTTTGAAAAAGGCGACCGGGTGAAGACCGGGCAGGTGCTGTGCCAGATCAAGGTCAATGACCGCGCCTCCCGCCTCAGCGAGGCGCAGGCTTTGGCGAGCCAGCGCACCAAGGAATATGAAGTCGCCGCCAAGCTGTTTGAAGACGGCTTCCGCTCCAAGACCCAGATGGCGCAGGCCGAAGCCGCCCTTCAGGCCGCACGCGCGGCGGTGAACACCCAGGCGATCTCGGTCAACAACACCCGCATCAAGGCGCCGTTCGCAGGCGTGATCGACGACCGCTATGTGAATGTCGGCGATTATATGCGCCCCGGCGACAAATGTGCCCTGTTGATTGCGCCCGAGCCGTTTCTGGCCACCGCGACGCTGAACGAGAACGATGTCGGCTCGGTCAGCATGGGCGATCCGGCGGTTGTGACGCTGGTGACCGGCGAAGTGGTGAACGGCAAGGTTCGCTTTGTCGCCGACCGCGCCGACAGCGCCACCCGCGCCTTCAAGGTGGAAGTGGAGCTGCCCAACCCGGACGCGAAACTGCGTGACGGGGTGAGCGCCGATATTCGCATTCCCGTGCGTCAGGTGAAGGCGCAGCAGATCTCGCCCGGTATTCTGGTGCTGGATGACAGCGGCAAGGTGGGCGTGCGCACGGTGCAGAACGGCAAGGTTGCCTTTGTGCCGGTGCAGGTGGTTTCGGATGGCCTTGACGGCATGTGGATCACCGGCCTGCCCGACCAGGTGACGGTGATCACCGTGGGGCAGGAATTTGTCAGCGACGGCGAGCCGGTGAAAACCGTTCCCGATACATCCACCAAGGTGGGCAGGAAGGCCGTATGACGCGGATTGTCGAATGGGCCGTGCGCAATACGCGCCTGGTGATCGCACTGATCCTGGTCGTGCTGGTCGCCGGTGTGACCGCGTTCATCAAAATCCCCAAGGAAGCCGACCCCGACATACCCATTCCGGTGCTCGCTGTGACCGTGACCTATCCGGGGATCAGCCCGGAAGACAGTGAGCGGCTGCTGGTCAAGCCGATGGAAACCAATCTGCGTTCTGTCGAAGGGCTGAAAGACATCACCGCCCGCGCCTATCAAGGTGCCGCGGTGCTCATTCTGGAATTCGACGTTAACTTCAACAAGCAGAAGGCGCTGGAAGATGTGCGCGCGCTGGTGGACCAGACCCGCTCGCGCATGCCGACCGAGGCTGACCCGCCGACGGTGCAGGAGTTCAACACCAGCCTGTTCCCGGTGATCACCGTTGCGCTGTCTGGCGATGTGCCGGAGCGCACGCTGTTTCGCCTCGCGCGCGATTTGCGCGAGCGGATCAAGACTATTCCCAGCGTGCTCGACGCCGATCTTTCGGGCGCGCGCGAGGAAATGCTGGAGATCGTCATCGATCCGCAGAAGCTCGAAAGCTATGGGCTGACGCAGAACGAAATGTTCGCGGCGATTTCCAACAACAACCGGCTGATTCCGGCAGGCTCGCTCGACACCGGCCATGGCAGTTTTGCGATCAAGGTGCCGGGCGTGATCGAGACCGCGCAGGATGTTCTGAACCTGCCCTTGCGCTCGACCACCGATTCCACCGTGCGGTTGCAGGATGTGGCGAGCGTGCGCCGCACCTTTCAGGATGCGTCGAGCTATGCCCGCATGAACGGGCAGCCGACCATTGCCATCGACGTCACCAAACGTATCGGCGCCAATATCATCGCCAATAACGAGCAGGTGAAACAGATCATCAACGAGGCCACCAAGACCTGGCCCCCCGGCGTGCATGCCCATTATCTGTTCGACCAGTCGACTTATATCCGCGATCAGTTGGGCTCGCTGTCGGATTCCATCGTGCTCGCCATCGTGCTGGTGATGATCATCGTCGTGGCGGCGCTGGGCTTGCGCTCCGGCCTTTTGGTGGGGGTGGCGATTCCGACCTCCTTCCTGATGGCCTTCATGGGGCTCAACGCCATCGGCTACACGCTGAACTTCATGATCATGTTCGCGATGTTGTTGGCCGTGGGCATTCTGGTCGATGGCGCGATCATTGTGGTCGAATATGCCGACCGCAAGATGACCGAGGGCCACCCGCCCAAACAGGCCTTTGCCGAGGCGGCCTTGCGCATGTTCTGGCCGGTGGTCAGCGCCACCGCCACCATGATCGGCGCTTTTTTGCCGATGCTGTTGTGGCCCGGTGTGTCCGGCAAGTTCATGAGTTTTTTCCCGATCACACTGATCATCATTTTGTCGGCCTCGATGATTGTGGCGTTGATCTTCCTGCCGGTGCTGGGCGGCTTTTTCGGCAAGCCGCCGCCGCGGGACGAGCAGCATGAAAAGGCTGTCGAAGCATCTGAAACCGGCGACTGGCGGGAAATTCCGGGCATCACCGGGCGCTATGCGCATCTGGCGGACTGGTTGACCCATCATACCGGCCGCGTGTTTCTGAGCGCGCTTGCCATGGTGGTGGTGGTGATTGGGCTGTTCACGGTGTTCAACCGGGGTGTTGAATTTTTTGTCGATACCGAT
>DATJDE010000174.1:0-3457 GCA_035497595.1 Rhizomicrobium sp.
CGCTCGAAATATACCAACCTGCAACGCATGTTTGCCGGAATTTCCGACATATTGGGCGTGCGCTGGCTACAGGCGCGCTTTGGCGGCGACCCCGAACCGACGGAGCTTTGAATGGCGTCTCTTATCGGCTGGATGAATGCCGAGCATATCTGGCTCTTTGTGGGCTTTGTCGGCCAGGGCCTTTTCGCCTCGCGCTTTCTGGTGCAGTGGTTCAAGAGCGAGATCGAAGGGCGCAGCGTCATTCCCGTCGCGTTCTGGTATTTCAGCCTGGGCGGCGGGGTCATCACGCTGGTCTATGCCATCCATGTCGGCAAGGATGCAGCGCCTTTTATTGCGGGCCAGGCAGGCGGGCTGATTGTCTATGCCCGCAATCTTTATCTGATCTTCAAGGAAAAGGCCGCGCACAAAGACGCGCAGCACCGCGCCGATTGAGCGATGATTGCCCCCTTTGACCTGACGCGGACAAAAGGGGCAACCGATGTTTAACGCTTATGCCGGGCGCTTGTCAGCGCGGCACGCAATTCGGCGGTTGCAGGATTGCTGACCCGGTTGGCGAGAATTTGATTCACCGTCACCGTGCGGCCGTAAAAATCGTTGTTCCAGCCTTCACGCGGTTTGATCACCGACCCGTTAAAGGTAAGCCCGCCATATGCGCCCTTGGCGCTGGTCCAGACGATGATGTCGCCCGAGAGATTGCCGCTGGTGGCGCCTTCCGCACTTGCGCCGACCGTGACGACCGTGAGCCCGGCGCCCGCGCCGAGTTTGAATTCGCTGCTCTCAACACCGCGCAGCGCTTTATCGCTCATAATGAACAGAACAAGCTGCGCCTGTTCGAGACCAATCTGAAACCCGAACGAGGCCGAGCCCATGGTGTAGAACGCAGGCGAACTCCAGCCGCCTTTGTTGTGGGCGAGCAAAACGCCGTCACCGCCTTCACCGCCGATGATGAAGCCG
Source organism: Rhizomicrobium sp. (assembly GCA_035497595.1). Lineage (GTDB taxonomy): Bacteria > Pseudomonadota > Alphaproteobacteria > Micropepsales > Micropepsaceae > Rhizomicrobium. Next base: position 955 of record DATJDE010000174.1, read on the forward strand.
CCCTTGACCAGCTTTGGAATGATGAGAACGGCCCGCGCCCGGCGCAGCAGATCTTGCGAGGGGCCGAAGGTGGAATCCGATTTCATATCTTCCACGGTGGCGCGTGCATTGGTCAACAGCGCGGTCTGATCGGATGCCATGGCCCCTGTAGTCGCAACTGAACTCAGCGCGACAATGGCCGTTGCGGCAAGTGTCGAAAGAACTCTCATGTTTATCCCTTTTTCGAAGAAACCAACCGCGCGCCGGAACGGGCATATGCCCGCGCCGGCCTTGCGCTGCTCCACGCTTAAACGCGAATGTTCCGAAAAGGCTGCGTCGGCGTCAGTTGATCTTTTCCGGGCGCCGATAGACGAGGGTTTTTCCGTGCCACACCTCAATCTGGCGGGTTCCAGCGAGCTTCATGGCATGGGCCAGCACTTTTGCCTTCAGATCATTTTTGCAGAGTGCTGACATTTTGGCGGCCAGTGTGCCGTCGGTGTTGAGATAGCAAATATCGTAGCTCGTCATGGGCAATCTCCTTCGACCTTCATTGCCCCCGTACTATCGTCAAATTCGCCTACAGGCCGATGTAAGTCGAGTGACAAACACAGTCATATTGATCACGCTTAAGATGATTACCTATTCATTGGCCTGGATTTCCGGGAAAGCGATGTTGACCCGCTTCTGGCCCGAAGCGGGCACTTCGAAACTGGCGCTTTTCAGAGGCGAATCCGCCCGCCCGGCGATGCTGGCGGTGAGCTTGAAGCTGCGACCGGCGGGGGCTTTGAACAAGATCCATGGCGCCCAGCAGACGAAATCGGCAACAGACGCACCGTTCTCGCTCAGGCGCACATGCATGCCCGAGAGATATTGCGCGGCGGCATTGGAGAACGCCACGCGCACCGGATAGCTCTGCCAGTCTTGCGTCTCTTTCGACGACCCCGTTCCTGTGCAAAGCACCGTGATGCCGCCGATCACCACCGGGCGGTCCTGGGGCAGCTTCTGGCCCGCCGCATCTTCGAGCACCGCAGCCTCGGGCCGCAGCGAATCAGGCGGCGGCAGGGGGATGGCATGGGGGAGCTTTTTCACCTCGCCCGAGACATCGGGCTGGGCCAGGGCCGCCCCGGCAAGGCTCAATCCGGCAAGGCTCATCAGCATGAAACCCGCCGCGCCTGTTGTTTGTTTCAAATATCGCATGACCATTCTCCAATGTTGGGCCAAACTGCCAATGGTGTTTCAACCAGAAGCCAGTTTCAAACCAGAAGCCAGACAACCGGGTCCGGGCCTCCCAGCCTTTTCGGCAAATCCGCCTTCACAAATCGAGCGCACTCTAGACATTTCAGGCGCTCACAGGGAGCATTTCCATGCGCATGATTGCCCTTACACTTGCTTTGACCATTGCGGGCGCCGGAATGGCCACTGCCGCGGCGCACAAAGCGCCATCGGCAGCGGCCCGGATCATCGGGCCGGATGGCAAGGCGCTGGGCAATGCCAAATTCATCCAGACCAAAAAAGGCGTGCTGATCGAGCTGGACGTGAAAGGCATTAAACCGGGTGCACACGGTGTCCACATTCATGCGGTGGGCTCTTGCGATGCCAAAACCGGCTTTGCCAGCGCTGGGGGACATTTTTCGCCCGTCCCCAGAAATCACGGTTTCATGGATAAGCATGGCGCCCATGCCGGGGATATGACCAATCAATATGCCGATGCGAACGGCACCATGCGCGCCTCCATTCTCAATTCCGACGTTACGCTGCGCCGCGGCGAGCTTTCGCTGTTCGACAAGGACGGCTCGTCCATCGTCATTCATGCCGATCCGGATGACTACCGCAGCCAGCCTGCGGGCAATGCCGGTGGCCGGGTGGCCTGCGGCGTGATCAACCGCCTCTGATCTGCCTGGGCGGCGTTCTTGCCAGACGCCGCCCGGCTTCCTACACTCCCGCCGTTCGAGGCTGCGCCGAGCCAGTTCATTCCTTGCGCTGCCACCGGAAAAACAAAACAACCCGGTGCAAGAGGGATGGTTTAGCTTTCTTAAAAAACCGCAGCTTCAACAACCGCCGCGCGCATGGTGCGCGAGGCGACGTCACGTTTCAGGAGAAGGCCATTATGGCAACGACTGGTCAGGTCAAGTTTTTCAATTCCGCAAAAGGTTTCGGCTTTATCGCGCCGGCAGACGGCGGCAAGGATGTGTTTGTGCATGTCAGCGCTGTCGAGGCAGCCGGGCTGAGATCGCTCAATGAAGGCCAGCAGATCACGTTTGACGTGGAAGCTGATAATCGCGGCCCCAAGGCCGTGAACCTGAAGCTTGCCTGATCGGCATTCTCACAATTATGCGAACGGCGCGGAAACATTTCCGCGCCGTTTTCGTTTGGGATAAAGTTCAGTGATGGCAGCCAGTGAATTTGTCTTCGTCTACTCGACCTTCCCCGATCAAGCCTCAGCACAGGCGGTCGCCGAGATGCTGGTGCGCACCAGGCTGGCCGCATGCGTAAACATCACCGCCCCACTGACGAGCATCTATGC
>DATJDE010000175.1:0-8618 GCA_035497595.1 Rhizomicrobium sp.
CACCCCATGTGTCATGGCCCGCCAAGTGCGGGCCACCCAGGTGACACGTGCGCAATCATCAACCCGCGCGAAGAATGTCGAATTCAAACCCAGCGTCAAACCCGCCAGCGCCTCACAGCAGCTTGACGATATCGCCTTCAATATCCGCAGGCTTGGTCTGCGGCGCATAGCGCTCCACCGGCACCCCATCCTTGCCGATCAGGAATTTGGTAAAATTCCACTTGATCGCCTCGGTGCCCAAAACCCCGCGCTCTTCTTTCTTGAGATATTTGTAGAGCGGATGCGCATCAGCCCCATTGACGTCGATCTTGTCGAACATCGGGAAACTGACGCCATAATTCTTCAGGCAGAACGCGCCAATATCCTCGGCCCCGCCCGGCTCCTGCGCCCCAAACTGGTTGCAGGGAAAGCCCAGAACAGTGAGCCCCTCGCCATGGAGTTTTTCGTAAAGCTTTTCCAGCCCCTCATATTGCGGGGTAAATCCGCATTTGCTGGCGGTATTGACGATCAGCAAAACCTGACCGCGAAAATTGGAAAGCGAAACCTCGTCGCCGCCAAGCGTGCGGGCGGAGAAATCATAGACCGTGGTCATTTCATCCGCCCTTTCGCGTGTAACGGTCAGCTCGCCATCCGGTTTTTGGCATGGCGCGGCTGCTGCGGTTGATAGGCCTTGCGGGCATGGGCCTCGCAATACGGTGATCCGCCCTTCGGCTTGCGCCCGCAGAAATGGAATTCATGCTCCGAAGGATCGCCGATCGGCCACCGGCACATCCGGTCGTTGATCGTCAGCACGGTAGCATGGTTGCCGTCGTCGAGGGTGAGGGGTTCTTCCTCCACCACCGGCGGTTCCGGCAGATGGTGCGCCCGCATGGTCACACGCGGCACCGAAGGCAACCGCGGCCGATCCACCCGCGCAGGCGTCGCCCGCCCGGCGAGCCCCAGCCGATGCACCTTGCCGATTACCGCATTACGGGTAACCCCGCCCAGCGCCCGGGCAATCTGGCTGGCCGAAAGGCCCTCCGTCCAAAGGTTCTTAAGCTGCTCAACGCGCTCATCCGTCCAACCCATGCCCAAGGCTCCATCGTTGACCCCACAACATATCGTAGCAACAGGCAGCTTTTGCACAAGCTTTGCAGGGTGCTTCGCACTCCTTGTCCACAGAATTGGCCGACGCGCTAAAGGCGAAGTCTGTGTGTAGATCGAAATGCAAGCGCTATAGCATTTCTGCAAATCAGCCCTGCTTGAAACCAAACAGGTATCGGACTATATTCCCAATCCGCGCAACCTGAAAGGAGATCGCCAAAAAGGCCAAACCCAATCAACCCGTTACCTACCCCCCCACCCCTCGCATAAAAATGAGGTTCAACTCGGCAACCCAGCCTCGCGCTTCCTTGACCCTCAAGCCCTGCGCGGCGGATAAAGCCAGCTTCGCCAATCCCGTTCCATCTTGGAGGATCGCCCGTGTTCCCGTCGCTTTTGCCAACCTATGCCCGTGCGGACGTCGCATTCGTGCGGGGCGAAGGGCCATATCTCTTCGCGGAGGACGGCACGCGCTATCTCGATTTCGGGGCAGGCGTCGCGGTCAATGCGCTGGGCCACGCCAATCCGGTGCTGGTCAAGGCGCTGACCGATCAGGCCGGGCGCCTGTGGCACACCTCCAATCTCTACCGGGTGCCGGGGCAGGAACGTCTGTCCAAACGGCTGGTGGAGACGACCTTCGCCGACACCATGTTCTTCACCAATTCGGGTGCGGAGGCGATCGAATGTGCGATCAAAATGGCGCGCCGCTATCACTATGCGAACGGCCATCCCGAACGCTTCCACATCATCACCTTTGAAGGCGCCTTCCATGGTCGCACCCTCGCCACCATCGCGGCGGGCGGCCAGGCCAAATATCTCGAAGGCTTCGGCCCCAAGGTCGAAGGATTCGATCAGGTGCCCTTCGCCGATCTGAAGGCACTGGACGCGGCCATAACCCCCGCCACCGCCGCTTTGATGATCGAACCCATTCAGGGCGAGGGCGGTTTGCGCCCCGCCGATCCCGCCTTCCTGCGCGCCTTGCGCAAGATCTGCGATGATCGCGGCCTGCTGCTGATCTTCGACGAAATCCAGACCGGCGTGGGCCGCACCGGAAAGTTGTTTGCGCATGAATGGAGCAGCGTCACGCCCGACATCATGGCCATCGCCAAAGGCATTGGCGGCGGTTTTCCCATGGGCGCCTGCCTTGCCACGGCAGAGGCGGCAAAAGGCATGGTCGCTGGCACACACGGCTCGACCTTCGGCGGCAATCCGCTCGGCATGGCGGTGGGCGAGGCGGTGCTCGATGCAGTGCTGGCACCCGGTTTCCTCGAAAAGGTGCAGGCCACCGGCAATTACATGCACCAGCAGCTCGGCCGTTTAACGGCCGAATATCCCGACGTATTCGAAGACATACGCGGTCAGGGCCTGATGATCGGGCTCAAAATGCGCGTGCCTGCGGCTGACTTCGTGGCCGCGGCCCGGGCGCACCATCTCTTGGTCATCCTTGCGGGCGATAATGTCGTGCGCATCCTGCCGCCGCTCAACATCGATGAAACCCATGTGCGCGAAGCGATGGACAAACTCTCCGCGACAGCTGCGGACATCAAAACCGGAAAGGCATCGGTAGCCGCATGAACGCCCCCACCGGGCGGGTCGGGGAGGTGAAACACTTCCTCGATCTCGCTGCATTTGAGTCCGCAACCCTGCGCACGCTCGTCACCGCCGCGCGGGAACGTAAAGTCGCCCGCAAGGGCCTCGCCAAAGGCATGCCCGATGCGGATCAACCGCTTCAGGGCCGCGTGCTGGCGCTGATCTTCGATAAGCAATCCACCCGCACCCGCATTTCCTTCGATGTCGGCATGCGCCAGCTCGGCGGTTCCACCCTCATGCTCACGGGCTCCGAAATGCAGCTCGCGCGGGAAGAAACCATCGCCGATACCGCGCGCGTCCTGTCGCGTTATGTCGATGGCGTGATGATCCGCCTGCTCGATCACGACATGGTGCAGGAGATGGCCGACAATTCGACCATCCCCATCATCAACGGCCTGACCAAATTCTCCCATCCCTGTCAGGTGATGGCCGATGTGCTGACCTTTGAAGAGCATCGCGGCCCCATCAAAGGCGCCACCATCGCCTGGAGCGGGGATTCCAATAATGTGCTCACCTCCTGGGTGCACGCCGCCGCCCGTTTCGGCTTCAAACTGCGCGTCGCGTCCCCGCGCGAATTGAGCGCCAAAGCCGATTTGAAAGAGTGGGCGAAGACGCAAGGGGCCGATGTCAGCTTCGGCCACGATCCGCAAGCCGCTGTCCAAGGGGCCGATTGCGTCGTCTCCGATGCCTGGGTCTCGATGGGCGATGAAGACACAACCAAGCGGCACAATCTGCTCAAGGCCTATCAGGTGAATGCCGCCCTCATGGGCCGCGCCGCCAAAGACGCCATTTTCATGCACTGCCTGCCCGCCCACCGCGGGGAGGAGGTGACGGATGATGTGATCGACGGCCCCCAATCGGTGGTGTTCGACGAAGCGGAAAACCGCATCCACGCGCAAAAGGCCATCCTCGCCTGGTGCCTTGGTTGAACTTCATCCGTTTGCGCCTATATCGACCTGATGTCCGATAACCCGACCTACCTGCCCGCGCCCCCGGGCGATTTCGTTTTGCCGTTCGACCTTGCGCAGGCCGGCGTGCGCGGCCGCCTGATCCGGCTGGACACGGCCTCGGCCCACGCGCTTCGTGCCCATCGCCTGCCAGAACCGGCCGCCCGCATCGCCGGTGAAACCCTCGTGCTCGCCGCCCTTCTCGGCAGCGCGCTGAAACTCGATGGCCGCCTCACCGTGCAAACCAAAAGCGACGGCCCGCTCGATCTCGTCACGGTCGATTATTATGGCGCGGAAGAAAATCGCCCCGCCGCCTTGCGCGGCTATGCGCGCTTGGATCCCGCCACCTTTGCTGCGCAATCCGCGCCCGGCTTTGAAACACTTGCAGGCAAAGGCGCGCTCGCCATCACCATCGAGCCGCGCCTCGGCGGTAACACCTATCAGGGCATCGTCGAGCTCTCGCCCGCAGGCATCGCCGCCTCTGCGGAAACCTATTTCGCACAGTCCGAACAATTGCCCACCATGATCCGTCTGGCAGCAGCCCCGGTCTACACGCCGGGTGTGGCAGAGCCGCATTGGCGCGCCGGCGGCCTGATGCTGCAGGCGACACCCGAACGGCACCGCGATGAAGACGAATGGGAACGGCTCTCGCTGTTTCTGAAAACGGTGGAAGACATCGAACTGGTGGACACCTCCCTCAGCGGCGAAAGCCTGCTGTGGCGGCTGTTCCATGAAGATGACGTGCGCGTATTACCGTCAGACCCCATCACCTTCCGCTGCGATTGCGATACCGCGCGCATCGCTTCGGTGCTGAAATCCTATGCAGCGGAAGACCGGGCAGGGCTCGCCGATGCAGATGGCATCATCCGCGCCCGCTGCGAATTCTGCGGCAAGACCCATGAGCTGGCGGCGGCGGATTAAGCAACCACACTGGCCGCCGGATTACCGATCACGGCCAGAAATTCGCGCCGCGTGCTCGGATCCTCGCGAAACGCGCCCAGCATCATCGACGTCACCATGCTGACGCCGGTCTTGTGCACCCCGCGCGTCGTCATGCACTGATGCGAGCCTTCAATCACCACGGCCACGCCCTTGGGCTCCAGCACGGTCTGGATGCAATGGGCGATCTGCGCATTCATCTTCTCTTGCACCTGCAGACGCTTGGCAAAGGCATCGACCACACGCGCCAGCTTGGAAATGCCAACAACCTTGTTGTTGGGCAGATAGCCGACATGCACCCGCCCGATGATCGGCGCCAGATGATGCTCGCAATGAGACTCAAAGCGGATGTCCTTCAGCACGATCATCTCGTCATAACCGTCGACCTCCTCAAAGGTGCGGGCGAGATAGGCTTCAGGGTCTTCCGCATAGCCGGAGAACCAGTCCTCGAACGCGCGTGCCACCCGCGCAGGCGTATCGCGTAAACCCTCCCGGTCCGGATCATCGCCCGCCCACAGCAGCAGCGCCCGTATTGCCCGTTCCGCCTCCTCGCGGGAGGGGCGCGGATCGGCAGGCGCAGGCTGGGCCGCGCACAAGGCATTGGGTTTCACAATATTGCTCATGGACGATCGCCTGGAGTGTGGAGGTTCAGTGTAAGCGCAAAGGCCGGGACCGGATCAATGCACCAGTCGCCGTTCATGGCTGGATTCCAGCAGAAAGGCCGGAATCTCCGCCTCGAAGGGCTCGCCCGGCAGCTTCTTCATCTGGTAGCGCCCCGCCATGGTGCCAGAGGCGGTCGGCAGCGGGCAGCCGCTGGTATATTCAAAGCTCTGCCCCGGCATCAGCACCGGCTGCGCGCCCACCACGCCCGGTCCGCGCACTTCCTGCACCCGCCCCGCCGCATCGGTGATGTGCCAATAGCGCGAGAGAAGCTGCACCGTCTCCTGCCCGCGATTTTCGATGGTGATGGTGTAGGACCACAGATATTTCCCATGGTCAGGTTCAGACTGGTCTTCGAGATAAGCGGGCTTCACCGCCACCCGAATACCATGGGTAATGCGCTCGTAAAGCGGGCCGTAAATCCGGCTTTCGGGGTGTTGGCTCATGGCCCGATATTCGGCCAACGGGGCCTTGCATTGCAAGCGCGAACAGTCAGTGCCGCGGCGTGACGGTAATGCTGGTGTTGACGGAGCTGGCAATAAAACACTGGTCATGGGCCATGTGATGCAGCTGCTCCAGCAACTGGGCATCCACCTCTACGCCCGCCCCAAACGTCACGCGCGGCGCCAAAATGACCCGCGCCATCCAGAGCTTGCCCGTGTCGCCCTTTTCGAGAAACCCCGTGGCGTGGTCCTCATAGGCATCGATGCTCAGCCGCTTGCGCGCGCAGATGGCAAGAAAGGTGAGCATGTGGCAACTCGAAAGCGCCGACACATAGGCTTCTTCAGGATCGACCCGGTCCGCATCGCCCTTGAACGCCGGGGCGGCGGACGCGGCAAGAACAATGGCCCCATCCTTGAAGCGCATCTGATGGGCGCGGTTGTAACTGTCATAGGTGAAATCGGCGCTGCTGCGGTTCCAGTCGATCGTCGCGTGATGCTCAGACATGCGGCCTCCCGAAAGGCGTCATCATACCCGGATATGTCCCTCGCGGCCACGCGCAAGGCCGCTCAGACCTGGGCGAGGGCGCCTTCCAGATCGTCGCAAATATCCGCAAAATCTTCGAGCCCGACAGACAGCCGGACCATCGCATCCGAAATACCCAGTTCGGCCCGCGCCTCAGGCGCAACCTTGCTGTGTGTCGTCGTCGCCGGATGGGTGACGAGGCTCTTGGTGTCGCCCAGATTGTTCGACACATCGATCAGGCGCAGCGCATTTTCGAACCGAAAGGCCTCGGCCTTGCCACCGGCAAGCTCAAACGCCACCACGCCGCCGCCGCCATCCATCTGCGCCTTGGCAAGGGCGTGCTGCGGATGATCTTCGCGGAACGGATACAGCACCCGTTTGACCTTGCTGGAGCGGGCCAGAAAATTCGCAACCTCAAGCGCGTTGTCGCTATGGGCCTGCATCCGCAAGGGCAGCGTTTCGAGACTCTTCAAATGCAGCCACGCATTGAACGGGCTGATGGAGGGTCCAGTGTTGCGGATATAACTTTGCAGATGCGCGTCGAGAAAATCCTGATCGCACAGGATGACCCCGCCAAGCGCCCGCCCCTGACCATCGATATATTTGGTCGAGGAATGCACCACGATATCGGCGCCAAACTCTATCGGCCGCTGCAGGACAGGGCTGGCAAAGGCGTTGTCCACGATCAGAAGCGCGCCCGCGTCCTTGGCGATTTTGGCAATCGCGGCCATGTCGCAAATCGCAAGGGTCGGGTTGGCGGGTGTCTCCAGAAAGAACATCCGCGTCTGTGGCGTGACAGCCGCCTTCCAGGCGCTGACATCGCAGCCGTCCACCAGCGTATGGGTGATGCCGAACCGCGAAAGGATGTGTTCGATCACATGGCGGCACGATCCGAACATCGCCTTGGCGCCAACCACATGATCGCCCGTGCGCAGCGCACTCAGAAACACGGCGCTGACCGCGGCCATGCCGCTGGCGGTGGCGCGCGCAACGGGTGCGCCTTCCAGCGCCGCCATGCGCTCCTCGAACATCGACACGGTGGGGTTGCCGAAGCGGCTGTATTGAAAGCCGGGGGATGCGCCGGTGAAGCGCCCCTCGGCTTCATCAGCCGATTCATACGCATAGCCCGAAGTCAGAAACAGCGCTTCGGAGGTTTCCTGAAAATGCGTGCGTGTCTGTCCGCCGCGCACCGCTTGTGTGCGGGGCCGCCAGTTGCCGGGTGTCTTGTGTGTGGCCATGGTTTGCGTCATGCCGCCTTGCCCGTTCGGGGTCAAGCCGCCTATCGTCGCGTGGATCATGAGGTTGGCACATGACGGCCATGGGGCACCATACGGCACTGATCTGGGTGATGGTGGTGGCCTCTGCGTCCGATGGCGTGGTGAGCGAACGCGAGTTGAAAATCATGGACCATCTGATCAAAACACTGCCGATCTTCCGGGACTTTGAGGGCTATCGCCTGGCCGCCGTGGTGCAAGACTGTACTGCTCAGCTGCAGGAGCCGGGCGGCGCAGAAACGGTGCTGGGGCAGGTGAGAGCCGTCCTTCCCCCGCCCTTGCGCGAAACCGCCTATTGGCTGGCGCTGGAAGTTGCGCTGTCCGACGCGCGGGTGATGCTTGAGGAGATTCGCATGGCCGAGACTGTGCGCCGGGCATTGGGGCTCGATCGGCTAACGGCCGCCGCTTTCGAACGGGCCGCCCGCGCCCGCTATCAGGTGGCCTGATCCCTTGAAACGCCTCCTTATCCTGCGCCATGCCAAGGCTGTCCCGGCTGAAGACGCGGCAGATGACGCGGCCCGCGCACTCAGCCCGCGCGGCCATGGCGATGCGGCCCGTCTGGGCGCGTGGTTGCTGGCACATGAGATGGTGCCTGCCCGCGCCCTGTGTTCGCCCGCCCGCCGCACGCGCGAGACGTTCGAGGATGTTTCAAAAGCTTTTGGGCAGATGCCGAAAGCCGCCTTCCCGGAAGCGCTCTATCTGGCCTCCGCGCCGAGCCTTCTCGCCCAGTTGCGCAAAGCAGCGGATGATGCGCCAAGCCTGATGCTGGTGGGCCACAATCCGGGGCTGGAAAATCTCGCCCTCCATCTGGTGCGCAAGCCAACATCGGAGGCGGACACAAAACATCTGCGTGCCATGGCCGAGGGTTTGCCCACCTGTGCGCTGGCCGTGTTCGATTTCGACATCGCACACTTCAAACAGCTTGCCGCGGGCAATGGAGAACTCGTGGCCTATGTCCGGCCAAAGGATCTGAAGGGTTAACCTGCCGCGCTGGGTGTTGCCACGGCCAGGGTGGCCCAACCAAAGCCAACCTCCGGCACGGCCTCGCCCATCAGCCAGCCGGTGCGTTCGCCCACCAGCCGCCCGCCCAACCGCTCATAAAAATAGCGTGCCGGATTTTTGGCATGCGCCCAGACAATGCAGGACGAAAAGCCCCGCCGCC
>DATJDE010000176.1:0-3148 GCA_035497595.1 Rhizomicrobium sp.
GTGCAAGCCCTTGCCCCAAAGAAAGAAGGGCGGCAGATCGCTCTGCCGCCCTTTGGGCTTTGAAGATGACAGCGATCAGAGACCGAGGCTGACTGTGGCGAAGGGGCCGTGGAAGCTGCGGTTGCGGGTGTCGCGCGCATCGATGCCGCCATCCATGGCACCGAAGAAGAAGTCTGCGCGGTAGCCGACGCTGAGCTTGGCATTGGTGTAGCGGGCGCTGAAGCCTGCGAAGCCGCCCACATTGGGCACGACAACCGTGCGCGAGCGGGTATTGAACTTGGTGGGGTTGCTGTAGCGCGAGATGGGCGGGGCCGCGAAGTTACCCATATAGATGCCGGTGGTCTTGTGGCTCCCCTTTACTTTCTGGCGGCCGAACAGGACGGCGGCGTTCACACCCCAATCGAAGGTGATCGCGTCTTCGTTGATGTCGCCCACAAGTGCTTGTGATCCATTCATCGAAAGCGTGGGGCCGATGCCGGAGAAGCTGCGGCGAACTTCGTTGTGCGCGTAGAAGCTGTGATTGTGGGCATTGGTATTATATTTATGCCAGCTGGGGAAAAAGAATGTCGGTGGCTGCGGGATACGTTCGATAAACGTGTCGGGCTTGTCCCTCAGCGTCGTGGTGCTGCTGGCGTTGAATTGGGCGAAGCGCACACCAAAATCGATCGTTGCTGCGTTGTTGCCGCCTAACAGGCCCAGCCCAACATCCCGGCCTACCATGAAATCCGCGATGATCTGGCTTTGCTTGTGCGACGACGCGGTATCGCCAAAATTTGTCAGGGTGACATACCACGGATCGTCATTCTTGAGCGCCTTGCCGCTTTGACGGACTTCGGTCGTCTGCTGATGCGCGTGCTTTGCGCCATTGGAACGGCCATAGCGAATAGCCGCCACCAGCGACCAGTCCGAGCCTTCGGGCATGAAGGTGATCTTGCCTTCGCCGCCGAACGCATAACGTGGCGGGCGCTGGATCGAGGCGGACGGGATTGTCTCAAAGGGGCGCGGAGTGGTTGTGCGCAGGAAAGGCGGCAGGAACGGTTCTTCACCGCCTTGCATGCGTTCGAGCTGCGCGCCGAGTTCGATCCAGACGGTGGGGCGGTCTGCATCGCCCGCGGCATGTGCGGGCGTGGCAAGTGTTATGGCGAGGGCCAGCGATGACACTGTGGAGAGCAGGTGCCAGCGGGTCTCGCTTGTGCGGGTTCGTGTGGTAATTAGTTCGCTCATTGTGTGTTTCCCCCCTTATGAACATCATCAAAACCAAACCCATCTGTCATGGCCCGCAAATGCGGGTCACCCAGCTGGTGTTGTTTTGGCGCTCGTAATTTCACTGAAATTTCTTGTTGCTCCTTCGATACCAGAGCAATGTCCCTCGCGTACTCCGCATTTGCGGGCCACGACAGGTTGGAAGATTGAAGCGTATTTCTCATCGCACTCACCAGTTCTTTGTGACGCGCAGGCCAATCAGGCGCGGGTCGGTGAGAAAGACATTTGTTGTCAGGTTTGAATCATCGCTGTTGAGAAACGCGCCGGTGATGGCGGTCGTGTCGAGCACGTTCTTGATATAGCCCATGACTTGCCAGCCGGACTGGCTGGTGAGCATGAGGGTCAGGTTCAGGTTGGTGTAGCTGCGGATCCGATCATAGGGATTGTCGTTGAAGATTCGCGCCCAGCTATCATCCTGCCAATAAAAATCTGTCCGCAGCGTTCCGGCCCAATCATCCGTGACCGGCATGGAATATTGGGCACCAACCGAAAGTGTGAACGGCGGAGCGTTGGGCAATGTATGGCGGGTCAGGTCTTTTGAAAAACCTGCGCCGCCATTAGGCGCGGAAAGCGGATTGAAGCCGGTGTACCACGAAGGCACCGACATTGGGTGGCCCAGATTTGCCGTGTTGTTTATCTGGCCCAATGCCTTCAATGGCAGGGTCGCAGTGTAAGGTAATTGCGTGACCGGATCGACCAGATCGGTATAAGCGTGGCTACACGACAGAACGCTATTATAGTGCGTTAAATTACTAAAGCCGAAGGTTGAGAAATTGCCCTGTTCCAGCAAGGCCGCCACCACCGAGACCGGCAGAATGCAGTTGGACGCCTGCGTTGGGAAGGGCCGCACAACCATCCAGTCGGTATTGCCTGCCGTGCGATCCATCAAATCGACCGCACTTTCACCTTTGTTGGCGCGGGCCTCCTGATAGCCACCGCTGGCGTTGAAGCGCAAGCCCGGAAGCGGCTCCCAGGTGGTCTCGATTTCAGCGCCCTTCACCTTTGCGTCAAAGTTCAGGTTGATCGCGGTACGGTCCACAATTTCCGAAATTTGATAGCCCTTGTAGTTGTAATAAAAGACGCTGGAATTGAAGGTCAGCGAGCCATCGAACAGCGTGTTCTTGGTGCCGAGTTCGAAGGCATCGATGTATTCCGGTTTGAAGGTCAGCGGATGGATCGGGTTTGCATCTCCCAACGCGAAGGCTGGAAGGACTGGGCCCGGAGGATTTGCGCCACCGGCTTTATAGCCATGCGCGTAAGAGCCGAAGACCAATGTTTGGTCCGTGAAGCTGAGCTTCGGTGTCCAGTTGATTGCCGCGCGCCCTGTAATGGCATCCCATTTCTGATCCACCGCGCCGTTAGAGGGATATCCCCAGCCATTGGTAGCAAGCTGGCTAGGAATGAGCGTGAAGTGCTTTTGATCCTGCGTCCAGCGCAGGCCAGTGGTCAGTTTGAGATCGGGTGAGACGTCGTAATAGGCCTCACCGAACGCAGCGTAGGAATTGAGGACGTACGGGTTTTGACTTCGGAAATAGTTGTGGCCATTGCCGTTCAGGCTGCTGATAGGATTGGGATCTATGTAGATGCAGGAATTGACTGAAGGCTCACCGCCACCTTTTGTAGGATCGTTGTATTTATAGCCGCCGTAGCGCGCGAGACAGCCGCCATTGTCAGATACGCCAACCACCCAGGGGCCGCGTGGAAATTCGGGGAGATCGCCACCCCATGCCCATGATAGAAACGTCATCGAATTGATGAAAACGTAATAATCCTCTATCGTCTCGTAGTGCATGTAGTTTCCGCCGACGCTGAAGTTGAACGGGCCGGAGAAACTGGACGCCAGACGAAACTCCTGATTTGCCTGCCACGATTTTTGCTGGGTCAA
>DATJDE010000177.1:0-2320 GCA_035497595.1 Rhizomicrobium sp.
GGCGAGTTCGGGCATTTTGGCTGGAGCGGCGTGCTGCGGGCCGCGGGCATCGTGTTCTTTGCCTATATCGGGTTCGATGCGGTGTCGGTTGCGGCGCAGGAAACCCGCAATCCGCAGCGCAATATGCCGATTGGCATTCTGGGTTCGCTGTTGATCTGCACCGTTCTTTACATGCTGATGTCGCTGGCGATCACCGGCATGGCGCCTTATCAGATTTTGAATGTGCGCCAGCCGGTGGCGCTGGCGGTTGAACATGCGGGCGGGGCGCTGAGCTGGCTTGTGCCGCTGGTCAATCTTGGCGCCGTGCTGGGGCTTGGCACGGTGGTGCTGGTGTTGTTGCTCGGCCAATCGCGCATCTTTTATGCGATGTCGCGCGATCGGATGTTGCCGCCGGTGTTTTCCAAGGTGCATCCGCACTTTCGCACGCCCTATATCTCCACCATCATTATCGGGGGCTGTGCGACGCTGCTTTCGGCCTTCCTGCCGCATGATCTGTTGATCGAGCTGGTTGCTATTGGGACGCTGGCTGCCTTCATGCTGGTGAGCGCGAGTGTGATTGTTTTGCGGCGGACGGCGCCGCATGTGCACCGCCCCTTCCGCACCCCCTTTGTCCCGTTGGTGCCGATTGGGGCCATTGTGGTGTGCGGCGCGATGATGGCGGCGTTGCCGATTGATACCTGGATCCGGCTGATTGTGTGGTTCGCGCTGGGCATGGGGGTCTATTTCCTTTATGCGCGCAAACATGCCATTCCACCGGACTATGCAATCAAGCCGCAAGCCGGAGAATAAGCGGGGCGCGGGGTCTGCAACGGGTTCGTCGGCATGAGTTACAAATCGCTGCGGGAGTTTGTGGCCCGGCTTGAGGCCGATGGCGAGTTGGTGCGGGTGAAAGCGCCGGTTTCGACCGTGCTGGAGATGACCGAGATTCAGACACGGTTGCTGGCCGAAGGCGGGCCTGCGGTGTTGTTTGAAAATCCTGTCGGGGCGGATGGCAAGCCTGCTGGGATGCCGGTTCTGGTCAATCTGTTCGGCACGGTGAAGCGCGTTGCCATGGGTGTGACCATGGGCGGGGTGGAACGGACCGACGGCAAATCTTTGCGCGAGGTGGGCGAGTTGCTCGCCACCTTGCGCCAGCCGGAACCGCCGCGCAGTTTCCGCGAGGCGATGGATTTGTTGCCGCTGGCGCGCACGGCGATGACGATGCGCGAAAAGACCGTGAGTTCGCCTGCCTGTCAGCAGATTGTGTGGCGGGGGGATGATATCGACCTTTCACGCCTGCCGATTCAGACCTGCTGGCCGGGGGAGCCTGCGCCGCTCATCACCTGGCCGCTGATTGTGACCAAGGGGCCGAGCGACAAGCGCGAGGACAATTACAATCTCGGCATCTATCGCTTGCAGGTGATGGGCAAGAACCAGACTTTGATGCGCTGGCTGAAACATCGCGGGGGGGCGCAGCATCATGCGCGTTGGGGCCAAGAGAAGATGGCGCCCCTGCCCGCTGCCGCCGTGATTGGCGCGGACCCCGGCACCATTTTGGCGGCGGTGACGCCGGTGCCCGATACGCTTTCGGAATATCAATTTGCCGGGCTGTTGCGTGGGCAACGCGTGGCGCTGGCCGATTGTGTTTCGCAGCCGCTGAAAGTGCCAGCGGAAGCCGAGATCGTGATCGAGGGCGAGGTTTCGCTGAGTGATTATCGCGATGAGGGGCCTTATGGCGATCACACCGGCTATTACAATTCGGTCGAGCAGTTTCCGGTGTTCACCGTCACCGCCATTACCATGCGGCGGGACCCGATTTATCTGTCGACCTTCACCGGGCGTCCGCCGGATGAGCCGAGTGTGTTGGGCGAGGCGTTGAATGAAGTGTTCATTCCGCTGTTGCAGCAACAGTTTCCCGAGATCGTGGATTTCTGGTTGCCGCCGGAGGGGTGTTCTTATCGCATTGCGGTGGTGAGCATTAAGAAGGCGTATCCCGGCCATGCCAAGCGCGTGATGATGGCGGTTTGGTCTTACTTGCGGCAGTTCATGTATACCAAATGGGTCATTGTGGTGGATGACGACATCAATGCGCGCGACTGGAAGGATGTGATGTGGGCCTTATCGACCCGCATGGACCCGGCGCGCGATATCACCATGATTGAACATACGCCGATTGATTATCTGGATTTCGCCTCGCCGGAATCCGGGCTTGGCTCGAAGATCGGGCTGGACGCGACCAACAAATGGCCGCCGGAGACCAAGCGCGAATGGGGCCGCAAAATGGCGATGGACCCGGATGTTGTGCGCACCGTCACCGAGAAATGGGCCAGCCTTGGCCTGC
>DATJDE010000178.1:0-3593 GCA_035497595.1 Rhizomicrobium sp.
GCTCCCCCCTCCTCCGGCCGCTTGAAAACGGCCAGAAATCCCGGACACTTGTGGCGTAAAAGAGGACTGGGCGGGGGGCTTGGTGAGACGATTTTCTATGCGCGGCGGTGCCGTTTTCTGCCTCTGTCTGGCCCTGTCGGCCTGTGCCAGCAAGCCGACAGACATCAACGATCCGCTGGAAAATGTGAACCGGGCGTTTTTCGCCTTCAACCAGCACCTTGATCGCCGTGCCGCCCTGCCTGCCGCCACCTTCTATGTCAGCGCGGTTCCCAGCCGGATCCGGCTGGGGGTTCACAATTTCCTCTCCAACATCGCTTTGCCGATCACCTTCGCCAACGACATTTTGCAACTCGAATTCACCCGCGCGGGCCAGACGCTCTCACGTTTTGCGGTCAACACGACGGTGGGTGGGCTCGGCCTGATGGATATTGCGAGTGAGCGGGGCATGCCCCGCCATTCGGAAGATTTTGGCCAGACGCTTGGCTATTACGGGATGCCGGGCGGCCCTTATATGGTGTTGCCGCTGGTCGGCTCGACCCAGCCGCGCGATCTTGGCGGGCGATATGTCGATCATTATTTCAACGCCTTCGGCTATCTCGCCTGGGACGGGAAGGTCTACTACTCGCTGGTGCAAAGCGCGCTTGGCACGGTGGATTCGCGCTCGCGCAATATCGACACGTTGCGCGCCATCGAACGGCAATCCGTCGACATGTATGCGACGATCCGCAGTCTCTATTTGCAGAACCGCGCCAACGAGGTGCGCAACGGCGCGATAGATGCCGATGGCCTGCCAGAGTTCGACATGCCGGACATGAAGGAGAACTAGCTTTCGCGGCCCAGCAGATAATCTGCCAAGGCCTGCAATTCCGCAGCGTTTTCCCCGTAGACGTCCAGCGTTGCACAGGCCCGCCGCACAAGCTTTTCCGCCTCGGCCTTCGCGCCTTCGAGCCCATAGATCGAGATCAGGGTTGCCTTGCCCTGATCCTGGTCTTTGCCGACAGACTTGCCTGCTTTTTCGGCGGTGCTGGTGACATCCAGCAGATCGTCGGTGATCTGGAAGGCCAGACCGAAATCCTGCGCGAAGCTGCGCAGTCTTTCGCGATCGGCGTGGGGTGCTTCGCCCAGAATGGCGCCTGCTTCGCAGGAAAATTCAAACAGCGCCCCGGTTTTCAGCCGTTGCAGCAGCATGACCTCATCGGCTGACAGCGCCCGTTCGGAGGCTTTCATGTCGATCATCTGGCCGCCGATCATGCCGTTGCTGCCGGCGGCTTGCGCGAGGTTGGAGATCAGGGCGCAGCGCACATCTGCCGAGGGGTGGGTGGCCGGATCGGAGAGAATTTCAAACGCCAGGGTCAATAGCCCGTCGCCCGCCAAAATCGCCGTCGCCTCGTCAAAGGCGCGGTGGGTGGTGGGGCGGCCACGGCGCAGATCGTCATTGTCCATCGAGGGAAGGTCGTCATGCACCAGCGAATAGGTGTGCAGCACTTCGATGGCAGCTGCCACCCGCACAGCCCTTGACTCACCCACTCCAAACAGGCGGCTGGATTGGAGGACCAGGAAGGGCCGCATCCGCTTGCCCCCGGCAAAGGTGGCGTAACGCATCGCTTCCTGCGCGCGGGCATGCAGGCCAGTGGGCGCAGGCAGAAGCCTTTGAAGCGCGGTCTCGACGCTTGCGCTGGCGTGGGCCAGCGCGGCATTCAAATCAACCACCGTGCGCTTTTCGCGAATCTGCATAAAAACCCCTCTCTCAATGGGTGTAAGAAAGCACCCGCGGCCCGCCCTGACAAGCCGCTAACACACTGAAATCGCGCGCCGATTGGCTATTGTGCCGAAGCGGTTGCGGTTGCGAAAGAGCAACTATGGACGACGTGGAATCCGGCGAGTAAACACCCATATCAAAGACATAGCCTGACTGCCCTCTCGCAGTCCCTTGAAAAGGTGTTTGTTATTCCATGATGCGCGTCATTCTTGCCCAACCTCGTGGCTTTTGTGCAGGTGTGGTGCGCGCGATCGATACGGTCGAACGCGCTCTGCAGAAATATGGCGAACCGGTCTATGTCCGCCACGAAATTGTGCACAACAAGCATGTGGTGGAAACACTGAAAAGCAAGGGCGCCCGTTTCGTCGAGGAACTGAACGAAGTGCCTGAAGGCGCCGTGACCGTGTTCAGCGCCCATGGTGTGCCATTGCACGTTGTGCAGGAAGCCAGCGATCGCGGTTTGCCCGTGCTCGATGCCACCTGCCCGCTGGTGTCCAAAGTGCACATGCAGGGCAAGCGGTATGTGAGCCAGGGCCGCAGGCTGATCCTGATTGGCCATGCGGGCCATCCCGAGGTCGAGGGGACCATGGGCCAGGTGGGTGCGCCGGTGGATCTGGTGCAATCCGAGCAGGAGGTTGCCAAACTGGATATTCCTGCCGATACGCCGGTCGCCTATGTCACCCAGACCACTCTTTCCATCGACGATACACGGGCCATCATTACCGCGCTCAAGGGGCGCTTCACCGATATTGTTGGCCCCGAGACCTCGGACATTTGTTACGCCACGCAAAATCGCCAGACATCGGTGCGCGAGCTTTGCAAGGTTGCCGATATCATTCTGGTGGTCGGGGCGCAGAACAGTTCCAATTCCAACCGGCTGCGCGAGATCGGGCTGGAGGAAGGCGTGCCGTCTTACCTCATTGCGGATGAAACAGAGCTTGATCCGGCATGGTTGGTGGGCAAGCGCAACGTCGGGCTGACGGCGGGCGCATCGGCCCCTGAAAGTCTTGTCGAAAATGTCATCGCCGCCTTGCGCCTGATCGACGAGGTCGAAGTTTCGGGCATGGACGGTATCAAGGAACATATCGAATTCCGCCTTCCGGCGGCATTGCGAAACTGAGCGGAGCGTTCGTTGGGTATTCCATTCAAGCAGGCAGCACGTATTGGTGGTTATGTTCTCAAGCAACATCTGCTTGGGCGTTCGCACTATCCACTGGTGATGATGCTGGAGCCGTTGTTTCGCTGCAATCTGGCCTGTGCCGGTTGTGGCAAGATCGATTACCCCGACGAGATTTTGAACCAGCGCCTGTCTTATGACGACTGCATGCAGGCGATTGACGAATGTGGCGCGCCCGCCGTCTCCATCGCAGGCGGGGAACCGCTGCTGCACCGGGAAATGCCGCAGATCGTCGAAGGCTACATCAAGCGCGGCAAGTTTGTGATTCTGTGCACCAACGCGCTGCTGCTGACCAAGAAGATCGATCAGTACACACCGCACGAGAATTTCACCTGGTCGATCCATCTCGACGGCGACCAAGAGATGCACGACAAGTCGGTGTGCCTGGACGGCACCTATGTCAAAGCGATTGAGGCGATCAAACTTGCCCAATCGCGCGGCTTCCGCACCCAGATCAACTGCACCCTGTTTCATGGCGCAGAGCCCGAACGGGTGGCCAAGTTCTTTGACGAGATGACCGCCATGGGCATTGACGGCATCACCGTCTCCCCCGGCTACGCCTATGAACGCGCGCCTGATCAGGAACACTTTCTGAACCGCGAACGCACCAAGACGCTGTTCCGTGATATTTTTGCCCGCGGCAATGGCGGCAAGAAG
>DATJDE010000179.1:0-3355 GCA_035497595.1 Rhizomicrobium sp.
GCGCAAGCGGGCGGCGCGTTCTTTGACCAGCGGTTTTTCCACTTGCGGCATCCGCGCGGCAGGCGTGCCTTTGCGGGCGCTGAACGGGAAGACATGTAGCATCGAAAGCCCGGCCTCATCGACCAGCCGCAAGGTGTTGGCGAACATTTCCTCGGTCTCGGTGGGGAAGCCCGCAATGAAATCGGCGCCAAAGGCTGCATCGGGGCGCCGCGCGCGCACATCCTCGCAAAAGCGGATTGTGTCGGCGCGGGCGTGGCGGCGCTTCATCCGCTTCAAAATCATGTCGTCGCCCGATTGTACCGAAAGGTGGAAATGCGGCATCAGCCGGTCTTCTTCCGCAATCGCCGCCATCAGCTCCGCATCGGCCTCGATGGAATCGATGGAAGACAGCCGCAACCGTTTCAGCTCCGGCACCAGCTTCAAGATTTTGCGCACCAGCGCGCCCAGTGTCGGCGCGCCCGGCAGGTCCGCGCCATAAGAGGTCATGTCCACGCCGGTCAGCACGATTTCGGGGAAACCGTTTTGCGTCAGCCGCCGCGCTTCATCCACCACCGCGCCCATCGGCACGCTGCGCGAATTTCCGCGGCCATAGGGGATAATGCAAAAGGTGCAGCGATGATCGCAGCCATTCTGCACCTGCAAAAAGGCCCGCGCCCGCCCATCGAAGGAATCCACAAACTGCGCGCCGGTTTCGCGCAATTCCATAATGTCGTTCACCCGCACCCGCTCGGCCCCGCCGATGAAATCGACATAGGTTTTGGTTTCGAGCTTCTCCTGATTGCCGATCACAAAATCGACCTCAGGCATGGCGGAATAGGTTTCGGATTCCACTTGCGCCGCACAGCCGGTCACGATGATCCGCGCATCGGGATGTTCGCGCCGCGCCTTGCGGATCGCCTGGCGCGATTGGCGCACCGCTTCCGCCGTCACCGCGCAGGTGTTGAAGACGATGGCGTCCTTGAGGCCAGCTTCGCCTGCGCGCAGCTTGATCGCCTCGCTCTCATAGGCGTTCAACCGGCAGCCGAAGGTGACGACATCAACGCTCATTGCCCGCGTGCCACACCAAGATCGATTTCGCCCTTGAAGGCCAGTTGGGCCGGGCCGGTCATCAGAATATGTCCGTCGCTCTCGCGCCACTCGATTCTCAAAATGCCGCCATCCAGCTCGATATCGACAACCCGGTCCGTCAGCCCGCGCCGGGCGGCGGCAACGGCGGTGGCGCAGGCGCCGGTGCCGCAGGCCTGGGTGATGCCCGCGCCGCGTTCCCACACCCGCATCCGGATGCGCTTTCGCGAGACCACGGTGGCAAACTCCACATTGGCGCGTTGGGGAAACAGCGGGTGATGTTCGATCAGCGGTCCCACTTCGGCCACCGGCGCGTTTTCCGCGTCCCCGACAAAAATCACGCAATGCGGGTTGCCCACCGAGACCGCAGAGGCTTCGACAGACACCCCGTCCACCGCAAGGTTGAACAGGTTGGTGTCCACCTGGGAGGATAGCGGCACATCTTTCCAGTCGAAACGCGGCGCGCCCATATCCACGGTCACAAGCCCGTCCGCGCCTTCGGAACAGACCAGCGGCCCGCCCACGGTTTCCAGCCGGATGATGTCGCCGCCGGTTTCGGCCATCAGCAATTGCGCCACACAGCGGGCGGCATTGCCGCAACTTTCCACTTCCCCGCCATCGGAATTGAAAATGCGCATCGCCGCATCCGCCCCATTGGTTGCGGGCGCGATCACAATCACCTGATCGCAGCCGACGCCATGGCGCCGGTCCGCAATGGCGCGGGCGGTGGCGGGATCGAGGGCAAGGGCGGTTTCGCGCGCGTCAAACACCGCGAAATCATTGCCCAGACCGTGCATTTTCAGGAACCTTGTCATGGGCCGCCTTATAGGGGGTCGCGTGCCCCCCTGCCAGTGGCGGGTTGACCTTGCCGCCATCGGTTTTCCAAATGGCGGTGACGGCTAAAGGAAGCAAGGCGATGCGGCTGGCAGCAATGGCAATTTTGGCGGTTTTGGCGGCGGGCAGCGCCCTAGGAGCAGTGGTGGAACAGAACGATCCCTTTTTGTGGCTGGAAGATGTGCATGGCGAAAAGCCGCTTGGCTGGGTCGCGGAGCAGAACGCCAAAAGTGCGGCTGCGCTGAAGGCAGATCCGCGCTACGCCCGCAACTATGACCAGATCCTGGAGGTGATGGATGCCACGGATCGTATTCCTTACGCATCGCTGAAACAGGGCTTTGCCTTCAACCTGTGGCAGGATGCGGCCAACCCCAAGGGCCTGTGGCGGCGCACCACGATTGCCGACTACCAGAGCGCGACCCCCAAGTGGGAAACCCTGCTCGATATCGACCGGTTGTCGAAGGACGAAGGCAAAAGCTGGGTGTTCAAAGGCGGGGCCTGCACGCCCGATCTGACACGCTGCCTTGTCTCGCTGTCGCCGGGCGGCGGGGACGCGGTGGTGGTGCGTGAATTCGACATGGCGACCAAGGCGTTTGTGAAAGACGGTTTTGCGCTGGCCGAAGCCAAATCCAGCACCGCCTGGGTGGATAATAACACGGTGCTGTTCGCCACCGATTTCGGCAAAGGCTCGCTGACGGCCAGCGGCTATCCGCGCATCGTCAAAGTGTGGCGGCGCGGTGAGACGCTGGAGGCGGCCAAAACCGTGTTTGAAGGCAAGGTCACCGATGTCGGCGTCGAGCTTGC
Organism: Rhizomicrobium sp.; assembly: GCA_035497595.1. Classification (GTDB taxonomy): domain Bacteria; phylum Pseudomonadota; class Alphaproteobacteria; order Micropepsales; family Micropepsaceae; genus Rhizomicrobium. The sequence continues at coordinate 2,704 of DATJDE010000179.1, forward strand.
GTCCTTCCAAAGCCCCGATGGCACGGTGCCGGTGATCTTCAACGCGCCGAGCTTCTTTGAAACCGAATATTACACGCTGTTGCCTGATCTCAGCGCGCTCAAAATCCCCCTTCCGTTATCGGCGCAGGTGCAGGGCATCACGAAAGGGCAGATGCTGGTCACCCTGCGGCAGGATTGGGCGCAGCAGGATGGGCAAACGCCGATTCCCAAAGGCTCGCTGATCGCTTTTCCGATCCAGAGTTATTTGCGCACGCGCATGTTCCCGCACGCAAAGGTGTTGTTCACGCCGGATGCGCGCAGCTCCATCGAACAGGTGGCCGCCGGGCGTGATGCGGCCTATGTCACAATCCTTCACAACGTCACCGCCAGCGTCCATGCCTTCCGCCCCACGGCGGACGGGTGGAGCGATAGCAAGCTCGATCTGCCGGAGGGCGGCTCCGCCTCCATCGCCTCGGCCAACAGCTTCGGGCCGGAGGCCGAATTCAGCTTTGAAAGCTTTCTCACCCCGCCCACGCTCTATCACGATGCTGGTGATGATCATCCGCATGCCATCAAGTCCCTGCCTGCGCGTTTCGATGCCAGCGGCCTTGTGAGCGAGCAGTTCGAAGCCATCTCGAAAGACGGCACCAAAATCCCCTATTTCGTCGTGCGT
>DATJDE010000180.1:0-3810 GCA_035497595.1 Rhizomicrobium sp.
CGAAGCTGATATCGCGCTGCCCATCTTCGCAGGCCCCGAAATCGGCGTTGCCTCCACCAAGGCCTTCACCTGCCAATTGAGCGCGCTTGCGGCGCTGGCTATCGCGGCAGGGCGCGCCCGTGGCCATCTGAGCGCGGAGGATGAAAAGAAATATTGCGCCGCGTTGCTCGAAACCCCGCGCCACATCGTCGAATTTCTCAAACAGGAACCGAAAGTCGAAGCCCTGGGGCAGGAAATCGCCAAAGCGCGCGATGTGCTCTATCTGGGGCGCGGGGTGAATTTCCCGCTCGCCATGGAAGGCGCGCTCAAGCTGAAGGAAATTTCCTACATCCACGCCGAAGGCTATGCCGCCGGTGAAATGAAACACGGCCCCATCGCCCTGATCGATGAAAACGTCCCCATCATCGTGCTCGCCCCGCACGACCATCTGTTCGAAAAAACCATCTCGAACATGCAGGAGACCATGGCCCGTGGCGGCAAGGTGGTGTTGATCTCCGATGCGGAAGGCATCGCCAGCGCCGGTGATGCCGTCTGGCAAACCATTCAGGTGCCCGCAGCCGACCCCTTCATCTCCCCGCTGCTCTACGCCCTGCCCATCCAGCTTCTGGCCTATCACACAGCCGTCGCCAAAGGCACGGACGTCGATCAACCCAGAAACCTGGCAAAATCCGTCACGGTGGAATGAGGGCCGCTATCAAAGACAACCCTCACCCCCTTGTCATGGCCCGCCAAGTGCGGGCCAGCTGACACCACCAACACGCTTCCAAAAACAGCAAGAACATCCTCTCCCACCCGCGCTGAGCACATCGCCCACCACATCCCCGCACCCCCAACATCAGGGGAGGCATTCCCGTCTCTCGCTTGCTAAACTCGCCCCATGAGCACCACGCCCCCCGATTCCGCCGCCCTCAAACGGGCCGCCGCCACCAAGGCCCTCGATTTCGTGACCGATGGCATGAAGCTCGGCCTCGGCACCGGCTCCACCGCCGAAGCCTTTCTCGACGTCCTCGCCCCGCGCGTGCGCGGCGGGCTCACCATTACCGGCGTCGCGACCTCTGAGCGTACGGCCGAAAAGGCCCGCAGCCTCGGCATCACGGTGGCCGATCTCGATTCTGTCGGCCCGCTTGATCTGGTGGTGGATGGCACCGACGAATCCGACCCCGATCTCAACCTCATCAAAGGCGGCGGCGGCGCGCATCTGATCGAAAAAATCGTGGCCGCCTCCGCCCGTCAGATGGTGGTGATCGCCGATGGCTCCAAACTGGTCGCCACGCTCGGCAAATTCCCGCTTCCCGTCGAGGTTGTGCCCTTCGGCCATGTCACGACCGCCAGCCACATCGCCCGAACAGCGCAAACCATGGGCCGCAAACTCATCCCCGCCTTGCGCCAAAAAGATGGCGCCCCCTTCATCACCGATAGCGGCAACCTTATCTATGATTGCGCCTTCGACGTGATCGAGGATCCGGCGGCCCTCGCCACCGCCCTCAGCGCTATTGCGGGCGTCGTCGAACACGGATTGTTTATCGGCATGGCCACCACGTTAATTCTCGCCCGCGACACCGGCATCGCCGTGATCGGAAAGACCCCATGAGCACATTTGATGTCGATCTTTTTGTCATCGGCGGCGGTTCGGGCGGCGTGCGCGCCAGCCGCATGGCGGCGGCCAGCGGCGCTTCCGTGGCGGTGGCCGAAGAATATGGCTTCGGCGGCACCTGCGTCATCCGCGGCTGCATCCCCAAAAAGCTGCTGGTCTATGCCAGCCGCTACCGCGAAGAGTTCGAAGACAGCGCAGGCTTCGGCTGGACCGTGCCGCAAGCGAAGTTCGACTGGAAAAGCCTGATAGCCGCGAAGGATAAGGAAATCGCGCGGCTGGAAAGTATCTATGCCGAGAATCTGCTCAAATCCGGCGTAGAGACCATCAAAGACCGCGCGGTGTTCACCGGCCCGCACAGTGTCCATCTCAAAAAGAGCAACAAAACCGTCACCGCCAAACACATTCTCATCGCCACTGGCGGCACCCCTTCCTGGGATATGGGCGGCGCGCCAGGTGCCGAACATTGCATCTCCTCGAACGAGGCGTTTCATCTCGAGCAGTTACCGCGCCGGATCGTGATCGCGGGCGGCGGCTATATCGCGGTGGAATTTGCGCAGATCTTTCAGGGCTTGGGGTCGGAGGTCACGCTGGTCTATCGCGGCCCCAAAATCCTGCGCGGCTTCGATGAAGATATGCGCGACGCCCTCACAAGCTCGATGCAGGCGCGCGGCATCCGCGTGCTCACCAACCGCGTCTTCAAACGGGTGGATCGCAAAGGCGATGAACGTTTCGTCATCACCGATCATGACGAGTTGCTGGAGGCCGATGCGGTGATGCTCGCCATCGGGCGCACCCCCAACACCGAGCATATGGGGCTTGAAACCGCGAGCGTTGCGCGCACCAAACGCGGCGCCATCGCGGTTGATGCGTATTCAAAAACCAATGTCGACCACATTCATGCCATCGGTGATGTCACCGATCGTCTGGCGCTCACCCCGGTCGCGATCCACGAAGCCATGGCCTATGTGCGCACGGTGTTCGACGATAAGCCCACCCCGGTTGATCATCATCTGGTGCCCACGGCGGTCTTCACCACGCCCGAAATCGGCACCGTGGGCCTCAGCGAAGCCAAGGCGTTGGAGGCGGGCCACAGCATCGATGTCTATAAATCCACCTTCCGCCCGCTCAAGAACACGCTGTCAGGGCGCAATGAACGCTCGGTGATGAAGCTGATCGTCGATGCCAAAACAGACCGCGTGCTCGGCTGTCATCTGTTCTCGCCGGAAGCCGGTGAGATGACCCAACTGGTCGCCGTGGCGCTGAAGATGGGTGCCACCAAAGCCCAGTTCGACGCCACCATCGCCCTGCATCCGAGCGCCGCCGAAGAACTGGTGACCATGCGCAGCAAAGCCTATTCCAAAGACCCGACGCATTAAGTCAAACAGAAATGCACAAAAACAAACGGCGCCCGAGAGGGCGCCGTTTGCATATTCAATGAAGCGTGGCTTCAGGCCTTCTTGCGGCGGCGCATCATGCCCATGCCCGCGAGCCCGGCGCCGATCAGCGCCAGCGTTGCAGGTTCCGGGGTGCTGACCGGCTGTGCGGCCAAGGTGCCCGACCAGCTGATGGTCTGCGCATTGGTGAATGTGCCAGCCAGTGTCAGTGTCGCCAGCGTGTCGTCAAAACCGCTGATATGCAGGATGCCGCTGATTTCCAGGTTGAGGAACTTGCCGTTTGCCGACCAGCCATTGCCGAACGGGCCGGACGTGGCGTCGATGGCGGTCGCATCAAACTGCGCAGCAGGACTCAGGATCAGCAGGAAGTTGGTGATCGAGCTGAAGGGGACATAGGTGAAATTCTTGATCGTGCCGGATGCGCCGTCGAAGCCAGCGAGATCGCCCGAGGAGCCGCCCACGGTGAAGGCATTGCCCGAGCTTGCAAAGTTAATGCCCGTATAGGTGCCAACGGTCGCACCGCCGGTCGGCTGAAACTGCAACTGGCCCGCGCCATTCAGCGTCGCCGCGCCGGTCACAAAGGCTGCGTTTGCCGAGCCCAGGCCCAGCGCCATGCTGACGGCAACCGTGGCAACAGCGGCAAATGATTTAAAATTGAACAATCGAGCCTCCATGAACGCAACGCGGGCAAACTGCCCACTCGTGTGGAAACTGGTAGCAGGAAACATGCCAGTTCTCGGAACGCAGGGTTTGCCTGCACTTCTGCAAACCCTAAAAGTTCCATTGTAACAGGCATTTACAGTGGGTTTTTGCCATAATTGA
>DATJDE010000181.1:0-9385 GCA_035497595.1 Rhizomicrobium sp.
AAATCGCGCAAGCCCGGCCTGCGATACGGCAGGCCTCCTCGACCTGCCCGGCATCAGCGAGTTTGCGCACGGTTTCCAAAAGCAGGCCGGCCAGCGCGTCTACCCCGTCGTCGCCCTGTGGCGGAAAACCCACGCGGTGTAACGGCGTCATCGGATATTGAGCGTCTTCTTTGCTTCATCGTCGATCATCGAAGGTGACCACGGTGGATCATAGGTCAGTTCTGTTTGAGCGGAGCTGACGCCGACGACACTGCTTGCCGCGTCTTCAGATGCCTGTTTCAAATACCCCGTCGCAGGACACCCGCGTGTCGTTGTCGTCATCACAATCGAAACGTTGCCCTGTGCGTCTGCCGTCACATCATAGACAAGGCCAAGATCGATGATGTTAAGACCGATCTCCGGGTCGATGACACCGCGCAGAACAAACCTGACATGTTCGCTCAGCGTCTGCGGATCGTGTCCCATCACGCCGCCTCCTGCGCACCCTTGCGTATGAGCAACCGGAAGGTTTTGCCATCGTTATCAAAGCCGCCTTTCCAGCTATGTCCGCGTTTGGCCAGTTCGCGAAAGAGAAAGACCGGCTCGCGCTCCAGAAGCGCTTCGATCACCTCGCTTTGTTTCATCTGTTCAATCGCGGCGAGAATACGCACCATGGGCTCAGGTGGTTCCAACCCACGATTGTCGAGGTTTTGCACGGGCGCGGTCCATGTTCCACCGCTGTCGGGCGTAGCCGTTGAGCGGGCGCTCGCCGCGGCACTGGTTTTGGTGAAGATCACTTCCCAATCACCACCGCCAATTTCGCGCGCGGTATGGCTGAACCCTTGTGAGCCCAGCACGTGAAACAGCGGTTTGGGCTCAAAGGTCGCCAGCAGCCGTAAAGATTGTCCCGCCGTCATGGCAGAGGTGACCGTCATGATTTCGCCAAACGGTTCCCCGCCCGCGCGCAGCGTCGGCCGAACATCCAGATCATATGTCGCCATCATTAGTCTCCTTTTGAAGATGGGCTCGTTGTGCAAAACAAAAAGCGTGGCTTGTACAGGTTGCTGGGAAATTTTCCGACAGCGTAATACAGACGCCGGGCACGTACCCCTTCGAACAGAATTCCGGCGGTGCCAATCATCTGCGCCACCATCGCTGCGCGGAAGAACGGCACCATGGCGAACCCAAGGGCCACAGTCGCCGCCAGTACCGCCGCGAAATACAGCGCAAACCACCAACGCCCGCGTGCCTCGCTGACAAGATCCTGCACACGCGGCGCAGGCATCTTGCCCAAAATCGGGCCAAAGCTTTCCAGCCATGTCAGAAATGGCACGATCTTGTAGAGTTGGCTGAGCACAAGGCCGCTCAGCCAGCCGAAAACAAAAAGATACACAGCCGCCATGCCGATGGTGTCAAAACGGTCGGCGGCAATCAGTCCCGCAATCACCGTGGTCGAAAGGCCAAATGCAATCAGCGCAGCCGCAGCGGCCCGACTGTTGAGTTCCAGCGTCACCCGGCGGCGGCGGCGAAACAGGGAGCGCACGTCATATCCATAGACAACAAGAACCGCAGCGCCGCCAAGCACGCCCGCAATGCGCAGCCCCGGCCCAAAGGGTTCGACGATGGCGGCGTAAATGCCCGCAAACACAGCCAGAGCAAGCAGGGCGGCTCCTGCTGTGAAAACGAAAACGCTGCTTTTACGTTCAAGCTCCGGCGCCAGCATGAACATCGACAGCAGCCGATAACTCACGCCCATGGCTGTAAAGCTGAGCCACCCGGCAAGGCCGATAAAGGCGTGAATGGGCACAGCCTGCGTTAGCAGCGCCGCGCCCCAGTTTGTAAAGACCAGCCCGCTCAACGTTACGCTGAAGACAAAGCCCAAAGAGATGGTCACAAGCAGGCTGGCAAGCCCAACGCTGGCGAAACAAGCGGGCAGGGTGAGGGGCCACCCGCTCAGAAGCGTCCGCGTTAAAACGAAGATCGCCAGAAGAAAACCCAGCACCAGGAGCCCGCCGCCGATTGCCAGACAGTGATGTTGTGGGAGAGCGGGGTGATCCAGCGCGAAAAACCCAAACAGCAGAACGAGCAGGCCACTAACAATCAGCCCAAGCGCCGGCAAAGTGAGAGCGCCCGAAAGCAAAGGCTTGGCAACGAGCACCGGAATAAACTGGAACAGCGCCCCGGTCAGCGCCAGACTCAACCACCCGATCACGATCATATGCACGACGATCAGTGTAACCGGCGCGCCGATAGCGGCAGAGGGGTAACCAATGCCCGCAGCCATCGCGATTTCGGCGGCAAGCAAAAAGACGGCGGCAACGGTGAAGTAACTCATCGTCCATCGCGATAACGTTACCGCCGTCATGGCTTGCCTCGCTCCGCCGGTTGGCTTTCGGCATACCGGCCGATGCTGCTGCTACGCTGCTTTGCGTCCAACCTGTACGCGCCACACCACCGGGCCGCGCTCAACATAGCTCCACGAAAAGGCGCCGGGATGTTCGGCTTCGATCTGGTAGTAAAGCGGCTTGGGGTCGTGATCGTTGATAATCGTGAACCCGTTGCCCGGCTGTAGTTTTCCGAGCGTGTCAAAAATAAGCGCATGGCGCTGCGCAGGCGGGTAACTGCGGACGTCGAGATCCGCAAAAGCCTTGTTCGGTGCAACCGTTTCAGATGTCATGGAGAATGTCCTCTTTCATGTTAAAACAAGTATCTAAAATACCTCTTTTAAGTCAAGTGAAGCCTGTCGCGACATACCGGCTCAGCCGGGTTTTGAGGATGCGTAGGCACACTTTGGCACGGATGGAATCACGCAATACGGTGCGGCCCGCTTGCCTTCACCATCGGCCGTGGGTGGAGGCAAAGCCTGCCAGCCGCGCCGCCGGGATCGTTTTGTGTCTAATTAAATCAACAGTTTAATCCAGGCTGACGCGGCATAAGGTGAATGGGAGCCCGCCAAGGCTCGCTTTATAGTGCAAATCCGCTAAGTGAACTGTGTTCAGTCGCAATGAAAACCGGAAAAAACGGGGCAAGGCGGATGCCCATGACTGTTTGCCAGTGGTTTGGCGTGGGCCCGAAGGAGTGATGATGCGTAAGCTTGACCGTTCGCTGCTTGCGGGGCTGTCTCCATTCCAGGGCATGGCCCCGGAAGATCTCGATGAAATGCTCAGCCACGCCGCCGCGCGGCGCTTCGCGAAGAACCGGGCGATATTTCGCCAGGATGAAGACGCGCAGTCCTTTTTTGTGCTGCTCGGCGGGCATGTGCGCGTCGTCAAAACGACGGTGGATGGCCAGGACGTGATTGTGCGTTACCTGAGCCCCGGCGAGATGATGGGCATTGCCCATGCATTGGGGCGCACCACCTATCCGGCGACGGCGATTGCGGTGGTGGAGTGTGTGGTGCTGGCCTGGCCAAGCCGTCTATGGCCAGAATTTGCCGCGGCGTTTCCCGAGTTCAGCGCCAATACCTACAAAGCCGTCGGCAGCCGGTTGCAGGACGCCTATACCCGCGTCGTCGAAATGTCGACGGAACAGGTCGACCGGCGTGTCGCCCGCGCGCTTCTCAAACTGGCCGCCCAGACGGGAAAGAAAACCAGTGATGGCATCCTGATAGACTTCCCGATTTCGCGCCAGAACATCGCGGAAATGACAGGCACAACGCTGCACACGGTGAGCCGGTTGCTGGCGGCGTGGGAAGAAAAAGGTGTGGTCAAAAGCGGGCGGCAGAAAGTGACATTGGTGGCGCTGTCCCGCCTGCACCAACTCGCCGAAGGGCAGGTCGAAAAAGTCTGATGTCGCGCGCGCCATTCAGGCGCCTGGGGGTTCGTTGGTCTCATCCTCCAGCAGGATGCGCGCGGCCGCGCCCTCGAGGTCGTCATACTGGCCGCTGCGCAAAGACCAAAGAAACGCAGCAAGGCCAATGCCCCCCAGCAACAATGCCAACGGAATGAGAAATATCAGGCTATTCATGGCGCAGCCACCGCCGCCGTTTTCTCCGGCTTCAGCCGCAAGGCATTGGACACCACGATGATCGACGACAGCGACATGGCAAGCGCAGCGATCAGTGGCGTCACATAGCCCGCAATGGCAATGGGCAGTGCAATCGCATTATAGCCAATAGCCAGTACGAAGTTCTGCCTGATCAGCGTGTTTGCACGCCTGGCAATGGCAAACGCTGTCGGCACGGCGCTGAGGCTTTCGTGCAGAAACACGAAATCGGCAGCGTTGCGGCCAATATCAGCCGCCGTCGCGGGCGCCATCGAGACATAGGCTGCCGCCAATGCAGGCGCGTCATTCAGCCCGTCGCCAACCATCAACACATGACGGCCCGCATCACCCAATTGACGAAGATAGTCGACTTTCTCGCCCGGCAGCAGGTTCGTCATAAAGGTGTCGATGCCCAACTGCCCCGCCGCCATGGCAACGGCGTCCGCGCGGTCACCGGACACGATGGTGATGTTTTTGTTTGCTTGCCGCAGCGTGGCAACAGCAGTGGCCGCGTCGGGGCGCAGCGCATCTTCAAAGGCGAATGCCGCGAGCTTGCGTCCGTTGCAGCCAAGCACCGTCCCGGATTCAGCCGTCGCCTCGTTCAGCGCCCACTCCGCCCGGCCCAACCGGTAAACATCGTCCTTCACGCGCGCCTCGATCCCAAGGCCGGGATATTCGCAAATGGCAGCAAGGGGAAGCGGTTGCACTGGCGTTCCCGCAGCCCGCGCGATCGCGCGCGCCAAAGGATGGTTCGATGTTTGCGCAAGCGCGCCGGCGAGTGAAAGCACCTCAGGCGCAACCGCGCCAGCGTCGATCAGCCGTGGCCGCCCCAAGGTCAATGTGCCGGTTTTATCAAAGACCACACTGTCGGCGGCGGCCAGCCGCTCAAGGCCCGAGCCGTCCTTGACCATGATGCCGCTCTCGAACAAACGGCGCGCCGCCACAACCTGCACAATCGGCACAGCAAGCCCCAATGCACAGGGACAGGTGATGATCAGCACAGCAATGGCAATGCCGATTGCGCGGTGCCAGTCGCCCGTCGCCGCCATCCAGCCCAGAAATGTCAGAAGCGCCGTGGAATGGACGACGGGTGAATAAAGCTGCGCCGCCCGGTCGGCCAACCGGCGATAGCGCGCCCGTCCGCCTTCTGCCGCTTCCATCAAGCGCACCATTTCGGCCAGGAACGAAGTGTCCGCGCGCGCGCTTGCCACCATCGTCAATGGCCCGGTGAGGTTGAGCGTGCCCGCCCGCAAACTGGCCCCCGCTTTGACCGATTGCGGCATGCTTTCGCCGGTGACGATGGCGCAGTCCAACGCCGACACACCGTCTTCCACCCAGCCATCCACCGGCACACGGTCGCCCGCGGCGAGCAGAATGCGGCTACCCGGTTCAATCTCGCGCACCGGCAGATAGGTGTAAGTGCCGTCGGCGCGCAGCACGTTCGCGCCGCGCGGGCTAAGCTGCACCAACCCGCGCACAGCCGAGCGCGCCCTTTCGCGCATCATGTGATCGAGCGTGCGGCCGATCAACAAGAAGAACACAAGCGTCACCGCCGCGTCGAAATAAGCATGTGCGCCGTGATTGAGCGTGTCGTACAGGCTGAGCCCAAACGCCAGCGAAATACCCACCGAAATCGGCACATCCATATTGGTGTGCCCGGTTTTCAAAGCCCCCCAGGCGGAGCGAAAAAACACCTGCCCCGAATAGAGCAACGCCGCCAAAGCAAGAACCGCCGACAGACCATGGAATATCTGCCGCGTTTGTGCATCCGCGCCCGACCACACAGAAACCGAGAACAGCATAATGTTCATGGCCACAAAACCGGCCACGCCCAACGCACGTATCAACCGCGCCAGTTCGGGGTCCTTTTCGTCCGCGCCGGAATCGCACAAATGCGCCGGATAGCCGAGCCCCGCCAGTGTCTCGATCAGGGCAGGCGGTGTGTCGCCGCGCCAGGTCACGCCGACCCGCTTGGTCGATAAATTCACCCGCGCCTGTTCAACGCCCGGCAACCCGCCAAGGCCGCGCTCAACATTTCGGATACAGCCTGCACAATGGATGGTGGGCGCGCTGAGATCGGTCTGCCACAATCCATCGCCGAGAGCGCGGCTCGCGAGCAAAACCTCCGCACCGGTGTTCATCCGATGGCCTTGTAACAATGCCATGTCGCATGGCCCAGCAGCGGAAAAACAACCACCAGCCCGATCAGCCCCGTCAATACGCTGAGGAGAAACAGTCCCAGCACAATCGCGCCCCACATCAGCATTACCGGCAGGTTATTCCAGACAAGAGAAATGCTGGTGCCCATGGCGGTAAAAGCATCTGTGTCCCGGTCGAGCAACATCGGCACTGAAAAAATGCTGATGGCAAAAGAAAATGCGGCGAACAACCCACCCACCATCGTTCCCACCACAAGCATGGCCCACCCGATAGGGGTGTTGAAAAGCATCGCCGTCACGTGATCGAGCCCGGGAAACGGCCGCAGCCCAAAGAACAGCGCGTAGATAATCACCGCTGCCCGCATCCACGCCATCATCAGCAGACATAAAATCGCGCCGGTAAATCCCACTTGCGCCCCGGACTGCGCTTTGACCAGCACCATGCGCCGCAGCGAAACGGTATCCCCCGCTTCAACATCGCGACTCTTTTGATACAGCCCGATGGCCAGCAGCGGCCCAACCACCATAAAGCCTGCCAGCGCCGGAAACAGAATGTAGTCGATGCCGAGCGCGAACAAACTCCAGATCACCGCGCCCGAAATAGCAAAAACAGCGGTCCCATAGGCAAGGCTTGGGCCTGGTTGCATCTTTAAATCGCGCCAGCCTGCGCCAAGCCAGTCAAACGCCGTAACGGCCGGAAGATGGCGCTGGCGCTGCTGCGCGAGCGTAGGGGGAAATGCAATCGGATGATCGACAGAACTCATGCCGCGTTCCTTTCCACCTTCAGCATGCCGGGCGTGCGGCGCGAAATGTTACACCATCAACGCCCACCTCTTTGGCATGTGGCACGCAATCAGGCTGAGACGTTACCGCCACATAGGCCATATGCGCATTGGCGCCCAGCAAAAGAACAATTCCAGCCGCCACAAGCACGAGCACAATGGTTTTGCGCCTGGGGCTGGGTGGCGTCGTGTCAGTGGGCGCGGTCATTTCGGAGCTTTCTCAAGCGAATCCACATAGAGCGCCAAAATCTTCACCTGCAATGGCGACAAGCGTGCGCCCCAATTCGGCATATGGCCCTGGCGCCCGGAATAGACGGTTGCGTAAACCGTGTTGGTGTCGCTGCCATAAAGCCAGGTGTGATCGGTAAGGTTCGGTGCGCCGACCTCGCGGTTTCCCGTGCCGGTTTCTCCGTGGCATGCGGCGCAATTTTCCGCAAAAATCGTTTTGCCTGCCGTCACACGGCCCGCATCGCCCGCGTCAGGCGCCAGCCCCGAAAGAGAGCGCACATACGCTACCACATTGCTGATCTGCGCAGGTTCAAGAACCTTGTCGCGGCCAAACGCCATCATCTGCGACATGCGCGTATCGTCATTGGTCGAGTTGATGCCAATGCGGATCGTTTCGGCAATGGTCTCCAATTCGCCGCCCCACAGCCAGGTCTTGGCCGTCAGATCGGGAAACCCCACACCCCCCGTGCCGCCCACGCCATGGCATGCCGCACAGTTGTCGACGAACAAGGTACGCCCCGCGTCCTTGACCGGCCCCATCAGCGCAGGAGATGTGCGAATGTCGGCAAGCGGCAGCGCCGCAACCTTGCCCGCCCAGGCAGATGCGCGCTTTGCATCCGCGTCAGCGACCTGTTGTGTCACCTCTTTGCGCTGATCGGCGCCCAAAGTGCCCTTGGTATAGGTCGATCCCAGCGGCCATGCTGGCCACAAAATCCAGCACAGAATGGCGATCAGCGTCGCCAATCCCAGAAACACAAACACCACGCGCGGAATGGGCGTTTCGAGTTCTTCGATCCCGTTCCATTCGTGACCCGTGGTCGCGCGGCCGGTGACCAGATCGTGTTTTTCTACACCCACCACCCTAGCTCCACGGCTTATCGTCCTTGTCGAGAATGCTGTGCTTGGCCTTGTCAAAACGCTTTCGGTTGGATGGCCAGAATGTGTAAATCAAAACGCCGATCGCGAAGGCGATGAGATAGAACAAGCCCCAGCTCTTGGCGAATGCAACAAGCGTCTGATAGTCGAAGCTCATCGCCTAATCTCCCGCAGGCGTCTTCGCCTGTTTGTAAGCGGCATCCGTCAAGCGTCCGAGAATTTGCAAGTAAGAGACCAGCGCATCCATTTCGGTCACCCGCGCCGGATCGCCGTCGAAGTCGCGCACCTGGGTCGCCTCGCCATAGCGTTTGCGCACACCCTCGGCGTCATCGCCATCGGGCGTCGCCTGGCCGCGTGCGTCCACGGTCGCGTTGGCAATCATCTCGGGCGTGTAAGGCACGCCAACCGCGTGCTGTGCCGCCAAATGCGCCTTGAGGTCTTCGACCGTCAGGGCCGTGCGGGCCAGCCAACCATATTTCGGCATGACCGATTGGGGCACAACAGCGCGTGGATTGATCAGATGTGCGACATGCCAGGCATCGGAATATTTATCGCCAATCCGCGCCAGATCCGGCCCTGTCCGCTTGGAGCCCCATAACATCGGATGGTCGTATTTGGATTCGACCGCCAGCGAATACGGCCCATAACGCTCCACCTCGTCGCGCAAGGTGCGGATCATCTGGCTGTGGCAGGCATAACAGCCTTCGCGAATGTAGATATTGCGCCCCGCCAGCTCCAGCGGCGTGTACACCCGCATGTCCGGCGCGCTTTCAACCGTTTCGTGAATGGTGAACAGCGGCGCGATTTCGACCAGCCCGCCAATCGAGGCCACAGCCACAATGGCGATGACAAAGCCCATCGCGTTGCGTTCGATCTTGCGATGAAAAAATTCCGCCATGGCCGTTACTCCGCCGCCGACACGGGCGCGGCCAACACCGGCATGTCGGTGTCGCTTCCGGCAAGGCTGACGCGGCTCTGCCGAACCGTCATCCAGACGTTGTAAGCGCAGATGATCATGCCCGAAAGGAACAGCAGCCCGCCAAAGGCCCGCGCGATATAATAAGGGTGCATGGCAACAAGGGAATCGATGAACGAATAGGCCAGTGTGCCGCTGTCATTATAGGTACGCCACATCAACCCCTGGATGATGCCGGAATTCCACATCGCAAAGACGTAGACAATGGTCCCGGCGAGCGCGAGCCAGAAATGCACCTCCACCAGCCTCGGCGAATACATCGTCTTTCGCTTCCACAGCCACGGGACCAATGCATAGAGCGCGCCGAACGTAATCATCGCGTCCCAGCCGAGCACCCCGGCATGCACATGGGCCACCGTCCAGTCGGTATAATGCGAGAGCGCGTTGACCGGGCGAATGGC
>DATJDE010000182.1:0-4970 GCA_035497595.1 Rhizomicrobium sp.
AAGGCTTTGAAGGCGATGCCTGCGGCCAGTGCGGAAACTTTACGCTGGTGCGCAATGGCACCTGCATGAAGTGCAACACCTGCGGTGGCACCAGCGGCTGCAGCTGAGCTGAACTTCGATAGAATTGCGAAAGGGCGGGCACTTGTGTCCGCCCTTTCTGCTTTGGGCTTTTAAGGTTTGCTTCACCGTGCCTGGAAACCTGCCCCAGTTAGACATTAAAACGAGACATGCGCCCAATTTGAAACAATTGCGGTGTTAAGCGTGTTTTTCGCGTGTTGCGTGGTGTGTGCGTTTGGCTTGCTGCGTGATTTCGGGCGCATTTTAACCATGGGTAAGCAGGCACGGGGCTTGCAACAGGGTGTATACGCGTATCGCAGTGGAACAGAGAATTGCTCAATGTGATTGCCTTGTTGATGGTGCTGGCGGCGGCCCCTGCCGCCCAAGCCGCGGTGCCCGTGCCTGATGCGGCGGCGGTGGCGCGAATCAAAACGGGCGTGACCGATTGCGTGAAGTGTGATTTGCGCGGCGCGGATTTGAGCCATCAATGCGTCAAGACGGGCGATCTTTCCGGCGCGCGGTTTGACGGCGCGTCGCTTGTGATGATGTGCATGTCTTACGCGAATTTTTCCGGCGCATCGTTCCGGGGTGCCGATCTGGCAGGGGCGAACCTTGCACATGCGAAACTGGACGGCGCGGATTTCACGGGCGCAAATCTTGCGATCACCAGTTTCAAGGGCGCAGATCTTTCACACGCCCATGGGCTGAGCCAGGCGCAGCTCGATCAGGCGTGCAGTGACAACGACACAAAACCACCGGCAGGCATGACAACAAAGACCTGCTTGTAACCTTCGAATGGCGAGTGACACCGCCCTTATCTGCCCCGCGCTTGCTCTCTCAGGCGCGGGGCTTTTCTTTTTTGAACCGTTACTCGGCAGCAGCGGCGATTGGTGTTGGGGGCGTGGTTTCTTTCCACCGCAATACTGGTTTTCTCGCCGCAAGAGTTTCGTCCAGGCGGCGGCGGGGGGCTAGGTAGGGGGCGCCTTCGAAGCGGGTTTTATCTCCGCTTTTGGCTTCTTGCGCCAAGCTGCGCAGGACATGGATGAAACGGTCGAGGCTTTCCTTCGATTCCGATTCTGTTGGCTCGATCAGCATCGCGCCGTGGACGACGAGGGGGAAATACATTGTCATCGGGTGGTAGCCTTCGTCGATCATCGCTTTGGCGAAATCGAGCGTGGTGACGCCGGTGCCTTCCAGGAAGCTGTCGTCGAACAGGGCCTCGTGCATGCAGGGGCCATTGCCGTAAGGGGCGCTCATCACGTCTTTCAGCGAGGCGAGGATATAGTTGGCGGAGAGCACTGCATCTTCGGATGCCTGGCGGATACCATCCGCACCGTGGCTGAGCATGTAGCTGAGGGCGCGGACGAACATGCCCATCTGGCCGTGGAAGGCTGACAGGCGGCCGAAGGGCGCCCTGCCCGGCTTCAGGTCTGCGTGATGTTCAACATAGTGGAAGCCGTTCTCGTCATGCGTCAGCAGCGGGAGTGGCGCGAAGGGGGCGAGCGCTTTGGAGAGCACCACCGGGCCTGCGCCGGGGCCGCCGCCGCCATGGGGGGTGGAGAAGGTTTTGTGCAGGTTGATGTGCATGGCATCGACGCCGAGGTCACCGGGGCGGACGCGGCCTGCGATGGCATTGAAGTTTGCGCCGTCGCAATAAAAATATGCGCCTGCTGCGTGGACGGCGTTGGCCATTTCGAGGATGCGTGGTTCGAACAGGCCACAGGTGTTCGGGTTGGTGAGCATGATGGCGGCGACGTCGGGGCCTAGTTTTGCTTCCAGCGCATCGGCATCGACATGGCCGTCTGCTGTGGCGGGGACTTCATCGACGGTGAAACCGGCGAGGGCTGCGGTGGCCGGGTTGGTGCCGTGGGCCGATTGCGGCACGAGGATGCGTTTGCGGGTTTCGCCCCGCGCTTCAATGGCCGCGCGGATGGCGAGCAGGCCGCAGAGCTCGCCATGCGCGCCTGCTTTGGGCGACATGGCGACCGTGTGCATGCCGGTGAGGGTTGTTAGCCAGCGCATCAGTTCGGAGATCAGCGCGAGTGCGCCTTGCACGGTCTTTTGCGGCTGGAGGGGGTGCACATCTGCAAAGCCGGGCAGGCGCGCCATTTTTTCGTTGAGGCGCGGATTGTGTTTCATCGTGCAGGAACCGAGCGGGTAGAGGCCGCTGTCGATGGCGTAGTTCTTGCGCGACAGGCGCACATAGTGGCGCACGACTTCGGGTTCGGAGAGGCCGGGCAGACCGATGGGGCCGTTGCGGCGCTGCCCGCCGAGGCGGGTTTCGGCGATCTGGCTTTGCGGAAAATCCACGCCGGTCATGCCGGTGCGGCCGAGTTCGAAGATCAGCGGTTCTTCGTGATCGAGGCCGCGATCACCGGAAATGGTTTGGAATGTTTCGCCTTGTGCAGGTCCTGCGCCGGTGGGGCGGCCTTTCGTGTTCAGCATGAGAGGACTCCGGCAAGGGCTTGGGCGAAGGCGGCACAATCGTCTTCGCTGGTGGTTTCGGTGGCGGCGACGATGAGCAGGTTTGCGGCGTTGGGATCGTTCGGCAGCAGGCGCGAGGCGGGAACGCCAGCGATGATGTTTTCATCGACCAGTTGATCGACGATCTCTGCCGCCGGTTTTGGCAGGCGGAGCGTGAATTCGTTGAAGAACGCAGGGGTGATGAGTTCGACGCCGGGAATATTGATCAGCCTGTCCGCTAATGCGGAGGCTGTGGCGTGGTTGAGGCGCGAGAGGCGGGTGAGCCCTTCTTCGCCCAGCAAGGACAGATGGATGGTGAAGGCGAGGCAGCACAGGCCGGAATTGGTGCAGATATTGCTGGTCGCTTTTTCGCGGCGGATGTGTTGTTCGCGGGTGGAGAGCGTGAGCACGTAGCCACGGCGGCCTTCGGCATCCACCGTTTCGCCGCAGATGCGGCCCGGCATCTGGCGCAGGAATTTTTCGCGGGTGGCGAAGAGACCGACATAGGGGCCGCCAAAATTGAGGCCGTTGCCGATGGATTGGCCTTCGGCGGCCACGATGTCTGCACCTTGTGCACCAGGGGATTCCAGAAGGCCGAGGGAAACAATTTCGGTGCAGACAGCGATGAGCAGCGCGCCTTTGGCGTGGGCGGCCTCTGCGATGGGGCGCAGGTTTCTGATCAGGCCGAAGACATCCGGGCTTTGCACAACGACGCAGGCGGTTTGATCATCGATCATCGCCGCGATGTCTTCCGCTTCGCCGGGCGTGACGGGGGCGCGGATCACTTCGCCTTGCAGGGCGGCGACGGTTTCAATTGTTTCGGCGTAATGGGGGTGCACGCCGCCGGAGAGGATTGCCTTTTTGCGGCGGGTGATACGCTGGGCCATCAACACGGCTTCGGCGGCGGCGGTGGAGCCGTCATACATCGAGGCGTTGGCGACCTCCATGCCGGTGAGGAGCGCCACCTGGGTTTGGAATTCGTAGAGATATTGCAGCGTGCCTTGCGCGATTTCGGGCTGGTACGGCGTGTAGGAGGTGAGAAATTCCGAGCGCTGGATCAGGTGATCGACCGATGCGGGGACGTGGTGGCGATAGGCCCCTGCCCCGCAGAAAAACGGCACGGCGCCCGCGGCGGTGCTTTGCGCGGAGAAGCGCGAAAGGATGCGTTCCACATCGAGTTCGCCCTTGGTATCGGGCAGATCGAATTTGGCGCGGGAGACGATGGCTTCTTTCGGCACGTCGCGGAATAGCGCATCCACATCGGGCGCGCCGATTTTGGCGAGCATGTCTGCGCGGTCTGTTGGGGTGAGGGGGTGGTAACGCATGTGGGTTTATCCTGCTACGGCTTGCCGCTTTCACCTGGGTGGCCCGCACGTGGCGGGCCATGACACTATTGTTTGGTGGTTAGAGGGCCTTCACGAAGTCTTCGTATTGGGTTTGCGTCATCAGGGTTTCGAAGTCGGCTTTGTTGGCGAGTTTCAGTTTGAAGAACCAGCCTTCGCCTTCCGGGTCTGCGTTCACTTTGGCGGGGTCGTCGGCGAGGGCGGTGTTGCCTTCTGTTACTGTGCCTGCGAGCGGGGCGTAGACTTCGCTCGCGGCTTTGACGCTTTCCACCACGGCGGCTTCGCCATTGGCGGCGAGGACGCGGCCAGCTTCAGGCACTTCGACGAACACCACATCGCCCAATTGTTCGGCGGCAAATTTGGTGATGCCGACGGCGGCGACATCACCTTCGAGACGCACCCATTCATGTTGGTCTGTGAAACGGACTTCGCTCATTGTTTTCACCTATGATCCACGTTTGTAACGATGCGGCACGAAGGGCATGGGAACCACGCGGGCCGGGTTTGGTTTGCCGCGCACGATGAGATCCAGCTCGGTGCCGTCGGCGGCGAATTTTGGGTCTACATAACCCATGGCGATGGGCGCGTTCACGCTGGGGCCGAAGCCGCCGCTGGTGATGCGGCCGATGATGCGGCCTGTTTTATCTGCGATTTCGGTGCCTTCGCGGGCGGGGGCCCTGCCGTCCGGGCGGATGCCGACGCGGGCGCGGATGGCGCCGTTGAACAGCTCATCCATGATCTTTTCGCCCGCCGGGAAATTCTTTTCCATCTTGCGGCGTTTGCTGATGGCGAAGCTGAGCCCGGCTTCGATGGGGTTGGTCGCTTCATCAATGTCGTGGCCGTAGAGGCACATGCCGGCTTCGAGACGCAGGGAGTCGCGCGCGCCGAGGCCGACGGGAAGGACTTCGGGTTCGGCCAGGAGCGCGCGGGCGACTTTTTCGGCGGCGTCGGCGGGGACCGAGATTTCATAGCCATCTTCGCCGGTATAGCCGGAGCGGGAGATGGTGCAGGCGATGCCATCCACATCGGCATGGATTGCCGACATGAAGGAGAGCGCGGCGGCTTGCGGGCAATGACGGGCGAGCACGCTTTCGGCCAGCGGGCCTT
>DATJDE010000183.1:0-7600 GCA_035497595.1 Rhizomicrobium sp.
ATTCGTGCCGGTGCCATCGCGGCGCATGAAATAGCCCGATACGCGCGCGTCCACATCATCGGTCACCGCGCCGTTGGCCGAGGCTTTGAGCTTGACCTGGTTCAGCGAACCGTAGCTTGCACCCATCATGAATTCGGGGTCGGCGGTCGGGGCTTTGGTGATGATGCTGAGCACGCCCGCAGACGAATTCTTGCCGAACAGCGTGCCTTGCGGCCCGCGCAGCACTTCCACCCGGTCGATATCGACCAGATCGAACACAGACATGGCCTGACGGCCCAGCACCACGCCGTCTACCACCGTACTGACGCTGGGCTCGACGCCATCGCTGAAATTCTGCGTGCCGATGCCGCGAATGTTGATGCCCTGGCCACGGGTGTTGGCGGAATCCGAGAACGTAATGCTGGGTGAAAGCTGCTGCAGTTCGGAGATGCCGGTGATGTTGGAGCGCAGCAGCGCCTGGCTGCTGATCGCCGACACCGAGACCGGGACATCCTGAAGCGGTTCGGCGCGTTTTTCGGCGGTCACCGTCACCGTTTCGATTTGGGCAATGGCAGCCGATGACAGCGCCAGGACTGCGGCACCGGCCAGAAGCGCGATGCGGCCGAAACCCGATGTCGTGGTGACGTGATACATGCTGTTCCCCTTTTTCGCCCGGCTTGGCAGCCGATGGTTTGGTTGGATGACCCCCGCTATGATAGCGCTGTCAATTTATGCAGTCGGTTGCGTGCGCGGCACGCGCGTATGGTTCAGTTCTGTAGCTGTTCGAGTTGTGCCTTCAATTTCTGGAAGACGGGCGGGATGTCCTTGTGCTTGAACGGCGCGAAGGCTTTGCGCGCGTCAGTGAAGCGCCGCTTCATATCGGCAAGCACTTCGGGCTGTTCGGCGGCGATGCTGTAGCTTTCGCTGGGATCGCGCCTCAGATCGTAAAGCTCTTCATAGCCCAGAAGGGCGTAAGGCAAACGGATACCGCGGTAATAGGCGCTCGTCACATATTTGTAGTTCTGCGTACGAATGCCCACGACGTTCTCGTTGTCGAACAGCACCAGCGCCTCATGGGGCGATTGCGTGCCCTTTCGCAGAACGTCTGTGATGTCCAGCCCGTCGAGCGTTACGCCGTTTGGCAGGGGCTTGCCCGCAAGGCTGCAAAAGGTCGGCAGCAGGTCGATGCTCATTGCTATGGAGTCCACCACGGCGCCTGCGGGAAGGAAGCCCGGCTGGCGCGCGATGAACGGCACATGATAGCCGCCATCATAAGCGCCGCCGCCCTTGCGTTCACGCAAGCCGCCGCTTGAGCCTTCAAACCACGGGCCGTTGTCGGAGGTGAAGATCACCAGCGTGTCGTTGTCCAACCCCAGATCTTTGAGCTTTTGCAGGAGCCGGCCAACGATGGAATCGATTTCGCGCACCACATCGCCATACGGCCCCGCACCCGAGGTGCCTTTGAACGGGGTGTGCGGATATTCGGGAAGGTGGGGGGCACTGAGCGCCAATTCGACGAAGAACGGCCGATCACGATTGGCTTCGATGAATTTTTCCGCGTGCTCATAGAACTGTTGCTGGAGCAGCGGAAAATCGACATCGGATTTGACGATTGAGCCTGTGGCCGCATCGGCTTCATAGAGCGCCAGCGGTTTCATGTCGTGGCTGTAGGGGATGCCGAAAAACACGTCGAAGCCGTGTTTCGTCGGCGGCCAATACGGTTCGGTATGGCCAAGGTGCCATTTGCCGAACAGGCCCGTCGCATAATCCGGCTTCAGCGCATTGGCGATGGTGACTTCGGACAGCGGCAGGCCGCGATTGTCATCCACCATGATGACTTCGAAGCCGAGGCCTGTGCGAATGGGGTAGCGGCCTGTCAGCAGCCCGGCGCGCGAGGGCGTGCACAGGTTGGCGGCGGCATAAAAATTGGTCAACGTCACGCCTTCGCGCGCCATTTTGTCGATGGCAGGGGTGGCGATGTTGCGGGCGCCATAGGTGCTGACGTCGCCGAAGCCAAGATCATCGCAGAGGATCACGACGATATTGGGTTTGCGCCGGACAGGGGCTGCTTTCACAGCACTGCTAAGCGCCGCCACGGCAAGGCTGCCTGCTCCCCATTTGAGCACGTCTCTGCGCTTAGGCGTTACTGGCGGCATTTTCCGGCATTCCCTCGATCCGGCCGCTGCCTGAAAAAGACAGCGTTGTCATATTGTCAAACTTTGTACTCCCTCCCTCACCCGCTCGCAAGCCATGAAACACGCTGTGGCGGCCTGACGAAGGGAAAGCGGCAGACGGGCGCGTGGGCTGTGGATTTACGAGGCAAAGCCTGACTTGCACCTTGACGGGCACCCCCCGGGCGGTCGAAATCCGCTGGCGTCGAAGAGATGATTGCGCGCATTTCGCTGTGCCAAGTGGCAGGTTCGCCACACCACCTATTTCACAATGGCTGGCCGGAAACGGGCAGAGAAATTCGCCAGATGGCAAAGCCACCCTCAAAGCCCTCCACTGAGAAAAGTCCCCGTGGTGGTGGCCGCCTGACCATCAGCGATGTGGCGCGCGATGCAAACGTCGCCATTAAAACCGTCTCGCGCGTACTTAACAACGAGGCCAATGTCAGGCCGGCGACGCGCGAACGTGTGCTGAAGGTTATCAAGGCGCTCAACTACAGCCCCAACCTCGCCGCGCGCGGCCTTGCAGGCAGCAAATCGTTCCTGATTGGCTTGCTCTACGACAATCCAAGCCCGCATTACATGAACAGCGTGCAGATGGGCGCGCTTGCGCGCTGCCGCGCGCAAGGCTTTCACCTTTTGGTCGAAGTGTGCACGCCCGAGACCAAAAACGTGACCCAGCAGATTCTCACCATGATTGCGCAAACCCGCGTGGATGGCGTGATTCTGACACCGCCGGTCTCCGACAATGAGGCGGTTCTCGAGGTTCTGCGGCGTGATCGGGTGCCGCATGTGGTGATCGCGCCGCCAAAGCTGAGCGATGTTTCGCTGAGCGTGCACATGGACGATCTGCGCGCGGCCTATGAAATGACCACCTACCTGCTGAAGCTGGGCCATACGCGGATAGGATTCATCAAGGGTCACCCCACGCACGGCGCTGCGAGCCTGCGCTACGATGGCTTTCGCAAGGCGCTTGCCGACAAAGGCCTCAAGCTGGAGGCAGCACTGGTGAAACAAGGCTATTTCTCATTCGAGAGCGGGGTGGACTGCGCAAAGGCATTGCTGCAGGGGCGAAAGCTTCCCACGGCGATCTTCGCGGCGAATGACGATATGGCGGCGGGGGCGATTGCGGCTGCGCACCAGCACGGCCTCTCGATTCCCGACGACCTCTCGATTGCGGGCTTCGACGACACACCGGTGGCGAGCCTTACCTGGCCGGCCTTGACGACGGTCCACCAGCCCATCGCGCAGATGGCTGCTGCCGCCGCCGACCTTCTTCTTGCCGCGATCAAGGAACGCGCGCGGGCGCCCTCTTCCGGCGTGGCGTCTTCAAAGCGCTTCCAGCACGAAATCATCGTTCGCGCATCCACTGCGGCGCCACGCAGATAGCTCCGGCCAGCCAGGCAATTGGGCGCCGCTCAATTGACAACGCTGTCACAGATTGGGATAAGATCGCACGCAGCTTGCGAGAGATGATGGTGCGCGCTTCGCAACATGACGGCCCTACCCACGTCCTGGCAGGCGGCGCAGCAAGCCTGATGCTGTTGCCTGCGCTTTATCGCCAGATGCACCGAACAGCCAGCCATCGTCGCCATGCCGCCACCCCTTTACGCCGTTGTCTGCCGGACGCCCTGCACGACGAGAACGTGACGGTGCTGTGTTCGCTCAAAAACGACGGCTGACACGCACCGCGCACCATAAGAGTCAGATATTTACGATCGGGAGTTGGGAATGGTTGATCTGGTGGGGGATATCGGCGGCACGCATGCGCGCTTTGCGCTGTGCGACGGCGAACCGCAGAAAAGGCCGCGCCTGTTCGACCCCACCGTTCTGACCTGTGCCGACTATCCTTCTTTGGCGGCCGCAATCCGATCCTATCTCAATGGCCTGCCGCAGGCGCGCAAACCGCGGCGCGCGGCGCTTGCGATTGCCGGGCCTGTGACCGGCGACAAAATCATAATGACCAATCATCCGTGGACCTTCTCTCTTGAAGATGTTCGCCAGACGCTGGGGCTGGAAACGCTTTGCGCGCTCAACGACTACAAATCTGTGTCGCTGGCGCTGCCCTATCTTATGCCATCCGATGTCGCGCCGATTGGAGATTTCGATCCGGTCACGATGCACAACACTATGCGCGCCATGGGGATTATCGCGCCCGGCACCGGCTTGGGGATTGGTGGGCTGCTGCGCGACGGCAGCACGGCGCTGGCCTTGTCTTCAGAGGGCGGCCATGTCGGTTTTGCGCCGAACGACAAGACGGAATTGGACATTGCGCGCATTCTGCTCAGCCGCTTTGGGCGCATTTCCAACGAGCGGCTGCTTTCTGGTCCGGGATTACGCAATCTCTATGAAGCACTGTGTGTTATGCGCGGATGCGAGGCCATTTCGGGAGATGCCAGGGATATTGCCGCGCGTGCAATCGCCGGAACCGATGCGGTCTGCCACGAAACCCTGGAACGATTTTGCGCCATTCTTGGCAGTGCGGCTGGCGATCTGGCCTTAACGCTCTTTGCGGATGTGATCTTCATAGGCGGCGGCATTGTCCCGCAGATGATCGACTTTCTTCGTGCAAGCAGCTTTCGCAAACGCTTCACGAACAAGGGGCGCTTCGCCGACAGAATGGCGAAAATTCCCACATTGGCCATCACCTACCGACATACCGGCCTTTTGGGCGCGGCGGTGCATCTGTTGCGCACACCGGCGACATGACGCGTTCGAGAGTGACAACAGCACAGGGAGACAGAGCAATGGGTGCTTACGCAGAACCAAAATCACCCTCTTCCGAGGGTTCGGCATCGGCGCATATGACCCATCTGGTCACCTTTCTGTTTTTCGCGTGGGGGTTTGCCACCGTCTTGATCGATACGCTGATCCCAAAACTCAAGAGCCTGTTCGCCTTGAGCTATGCCGAAGCGATGCTCACGCAGTTCTGTTTCTTCCTGGGATATTTCGTTTTTTCGCTGATTGCCGCGCGCATTCTGGCGCGGGTTGGCTATGTCCGCGCCATCGTTCAGGGACTGGTTGTGATGGCTATCGGGTGTCTGCTGTTTTCGCCGGCGGCCTCGCTGGGCACCTATCCGGGTTTTCTGCTGGCGCTATTCGTGATGGCGGCAGGCATTACCATGCTTCAGGTCGCGGCAAATCCGTTCATTGCGATTCTGGGGCCGGAGCGCTGCGCCCACAGCAGATTGACGCTTGCGCAGGCCTTCAACTCACTGGGAACCACGCTTGGGCCGCTGGTGGGCGCCTGGCTTATTCTGGGCACGGGCCTTGGAGAGCCGATAAAGGCGCAAGGGTCCGCCGCGATGGCGGCTTTGCGCAAGACAGAGGCACATAGCCTGCAGCTTCCCTTTCTGCTGATCGCCGCCACGCTGGTGGTTGTGGCGCTTGTGTTCTGGTTCAACAGGCCAGCCGCCATGCCCTCAGAACAACGCGATCAAAGCAGCGAACGCGCGGATGTGCTGCTTCGCAAACACCCACGTTTGCTGCTGGGCGTGGTTTCGATCTTTGTCTATGTCGGGGCGGAGGTTTCGATTGGCAGCGTGCTGGTGAACTATCTGATGGAGCCCAGCGTACTTGCGGTTTCCGCGGCCAATGCGGGGCGGCTGGTCAGTCTTTATTGGGGCGGCGCGATGGTGGGCCGGTTTATCGGCTCCGCTGTTCTGCGGCGCTATCCTCCCGGTGCGGTGCTTGCGGCCTGTGCCGTGGGCGCGGCAATTCTTGCGGTGATCTCATCGACAACCGGGGGAACGGTTGCGGCCGCGACGATCATTGCAGTCGGCCTTTGCAATTCGATCATGTTTCCAACGATTTTCACCATCGCTCTGGAAGGATTGGGTGTGAATACGCCCAAAGGCTCCGGCGTGCTTTGCATGGCGATTGTTGGCGGCGCGATCATCCCGCTCATCACGGGCACTACGGCGGATGCTTTTGGCCTCGCAGTCGCGCTGCTGGTTCCTGCGATTTGTTATGTGTGGCTGGCGACATATGGGGTGCTCGCCTGGCGGGGATTGCGTAGCCCGCCCCCTATACGCCTCCAATAAAAAGGACGGCGAACTACGCCGCCGTCCCTTTACGCCATTAGGGCACGACCATCCTTCTTATCCGCCCAGGCCCATGCTGATAGTGGCAAAGGGGCCGTGAAAGCTGCGGTTGCGCGTGTCGCGCGCATCGTTGCCGCCATCCATCGCGCCGAAGAAAAAGTCACCGCGATAGCCGAGGCTGAATTTGGCGTGGGCGTAGCGGGCACTGAGGCCAGCGAAGCCGCCGAGATTGGGCACGATTTTGGAGCGGGAGCGGGCGAAGGGTTTGGAAGTCACGGTGTGGTTGGTTGTCAGCGCGTTAGCATAGGGGCTGCCCATGAAGTAACGGCTGCTGGTCTGATGGGCGCCGGCGGCTTTCTGTCGTCCGAACAGCAGCGCGGCATTTACGCCCCAGTCAAAAGTGATGCTGTCACTCTCGGCATTTCTGGCAAGCAGGCTTGCGTTTTCCAAGGAAAGCGATGGGCCGATACCGCGGAAACTGCGCTCGACATTCTGTTGCGCAAAATAGGAATGATGATGCGCGCCAGGATCGCTGATAAACGCCTGGGTCGAGTAATGCGGGTCCGGGAAGGATTTGAACCCGATAGTCGACTTTGACTGGAATTGTGCGAAGCGAACCCCCAGAGATAGGGTCGAATGGCCACTCCCTCCCAATAGTCCAAGGCCGACATCCTTACCCGCCGCAAAATCCACCACCGCATGGGATTCTGCGTGTTTGGCGTCAAGATCGCTGAAGCGTTTGACTATTTTTGTTATAAACGCGTGATGCCCCCAAATCGGGTCATCATACTTGGCCGTCTTCTGCACCAGATTTGTTTTTGTCTGCTGGTGAAGATGTTTATCCGCATTAGAGCGACCGTAACGGATGGCAGCAGAAAAGAGCCAGCCTTCATCATCGGGCTTGAAGGAGACTTTCGCCTCGCCGCCAAAGCCATAGCGCGGAAGCTTTTGGGCGGACAGAGGCGAAATCACGTTGTAAGGCGCATTCAAGTGCTTGGTGACAAAAGAGGGCGCAAAGGCATCCTGCCCGCCATCAATGCGTTCGAGTTGCCCACCGAGTTCGATCCAGACCGTCGGGCGCGCAGCATCTTCCGCCGCTTGTGCGGGCGCCACTGCGCAGAAGGATGTCAGCAGAGCGAGTGCCGAGGCCGTGGCCAGGAAGCGCTCACGAGCATCGCACCCGGCAGGGCCCATCATCATCAATTCGTTCATTGTGCTTTCCCCCGATTCAAACCATTGGCGATTGCTGTTTTTGGTGTCATGGCGCTCACCAGTTCTTCGTAACGCGCACGCCGATGAGGCGCGGGTCGGTGAGGAAGACGTTTGTGGTCAGCCCACTATCGTCGCTGTTGAGAAATGCACCTGTAATCGCCGTAGTATTGAGCACGTTCTTGGCAAAGCCCATGACCT
>DATJDE010000184.1:0-1815 GCA_035497595.1 Rhizomicrobium sp.
GTTTTTGCGTGCCGGTGTGGCAGAAGCGGCAGGTGAGTGTGCAGCCGACCTGGCTGGAAACGCACAAGGTGCCCCTGCCCGGTTCGGGAATATAGACGGCCTCGAACTCGATGCCGGGGCCGGTGCGCAGCAGCCATTTGCGTGTGCCGTCGTTCGAAATTTGCTCGGTGACGATTTCGGGGCGTGTGAGGGTGAAGCGCTCTGCGAGAAGACCCCGGAAATCCTTGCCGAGATTGCTCATCGACTCGAAGTTGCGCGCGCCGTGGACATAGATCCAGTTCCACAACTGGCGCACGCGCATGGGCGCGGCATGGGGATCTACGCCCGCCGCGATCAGGGTTGCTTTCAATTCATCGGGGGTCAGACCGATGAGAGAGGGTGTTACATCTTGCACTCGGCATGGGCCTTTTTCAGGGCGGCGGTGATGCCGGAGAGAGAATAGGCATCTGTCGTCGTGGTGCCGCGCGAGGATGCGCCGGTGACGACCGCACGGCTGCCCTTTTGCAGGGCGGCAACCAGCCTATCTTCATCGGCGGTCGATTTCAGCCAGGCACTGCCGACGCCGCCTTCGGTGCGCGTGAAGAATGTGAACTTGTCGTTACCTACCGACACGCTGACCGTGCCGTTGTCGGGATAGGGGTAACCGGGAACAATTTGCGGTTCGCCCTTCACCTTGCGGCCCGGGAAATCGGAAATCAGCAGGTAGACCTTGTCCCGCTTGGCGCCGGCTGGCTCGCTCGCGACCGGCTCAGACAGGGCATAGCAGGTCTTGTCGGCCCCGCTGCCCGCGGTATAGGCGGCCCAATTGCCGAAAGTGCCCAGCGAGGTGGGCTTTTCGGCGGCGGTGGCGGCGCTGGAAAGACCCAGCAGAGCGGCGGCACAGATGAATGAAAACAAGCGCATACGTTGATCCTTTGATGCTCTCAACGGCGGAAATCCGGGCATGCCCGTATCGCGTGAATTGGGCGCGAATATGATGGGGAGACTTAACCTCCCCATCCTCGCCTGTCCAACCTGCAAATCGGCTCAGGTGTTTTGCAGGATTTCGGCTTCCACATCCGCCAAACGGTCTTTCCCGAAGAACATCTCCTCGCCCACGAAGATGGTGGGCAGGCCGAAGACACCGCGGGCGACGGCTTTTTCGGTGCTGTCCAGCAGGCGCTGTTTCACCTCCGCCGATTGGGCGGCGGTCATCAGGGCTTCGCTGGGCAGGCCGGAGGCGGTGAGCGCGGCCTGGATGATCTGCGGATCGTCCAGCTTCTTGGGGTCTTCCCACATGTGATGGAACAGGGCATCGACATAGACAGGCAGGATGCCCATGGCGTCTGCTGCGGCGGCGCCGCGCATGATGGCCAGCGTGTTCACCGGGAAGAACGGGTTGAACTGGAAGCGCGTCAGTTTGTGTTTTTTGATGAAGCGGGCGATTTCGAGCTGCTCATAGGCCAGCTTGTTCTTGACGTGGGCAAAGGCGGTAAAGGGTGACTGGTTGTTGGTGAGCTTGAAGATGCCGCCGAGCAAGACCGGGACATAGGTGAACTTCGCGCCTGTGCGCTGGGCGATTTGCGGGATCACCTGATGCGCGAGATAGGCGTTGGGGCTGCCGAAATCGAACAGGAATTCGACGTGAGGCATCACCAGGTCTCCTTATAGGGGCGCAAGTCGAGTTCAAAGGTCCAGCCGTCGCGGCTCTGGCTGTGCAGCATCCAATAGGCGTTGGCGACGGAGCGCGGATCCATCAGCGTATCGGGGGGAAGGTTTGCGAGCGCGGCCTCGCCGCCAGCGGACCTGATGCGTTCGCGCACGAAGGCGGTATCG
>DATJDE010000185.1:0-1716 GCA_035497595.1 Rhizomicrobium sp.
CAGAATGGCCATGGCGGCGGCCATATCTGCCGCATCCGCCGCGCCAAGGGTCTCGGCCTCGATTCTGTCGAGTGCGGTGTGCGGATCGCTTTCGAGCATGGCGCGCAGGCTCGCGCGATCTCGCAAGGCGGCGCGCGCCAGATAGGGCGAATTGCCGAAGGTCACCGTAAGCAGATCTGCCAGACGCCCTTGTGGCACAAAACCGCCCTCGCCTTGCGCCAGATCGTCCAGCGTGCGTGTGGCACGCGCCGGATCGAACGGTTGGGGAAAGGGGCCGGGGGCGTTTTGGAAATCGGAGGCGCGCATGGCAACACCTTAAAAGAAAAAGACCCGCTTGGGGGCGGGCCTTTGGTGGAATTTTTGAAAAATCTTCAGCAGCCGGCGGAAGATTTGAGCTGGGCCGCAGGTTTGAAGCGCAAGCTCTTGGACGCCTTGATCTGAATAGGCTCGCCCGTCTGCGGGTTGCGCCCCATGCGCGCCCCGCGCTTGGTGACGCGGAAGGTGCCGAATGTGCCAATCTGGAATTTGCCACCGTTTTTACACGCCTTCAGCCCTTCCTCGATGGTGCCGAACACCATTTCGATGGCGCGCTTGGCCTCCGCTTTGGTGACATTACCCTCGCGGGCCACGGCTTCGACGAAATCGGCTTTGCTCATACACGTCCTCGGAAAAAACGGCACTTGGCATAGAGTAGTCATGCGCGATGGCTCCGCCACCGAAAAATGTGCCGCCATCAGCCGCGCTGTTTTTCGTTGCAGTATCTGACCTTACCGCTTTGTGATTCGCATATGCGGCCGCAATGGCAATGCACGCGTCGCGTAGCGGGCGCGAATCGAGGTGGGCGAATCAATCCGGCGCGGTGATGCGCGGTCGGCGAATGGGGAAAAGAAGGATGGCGCGCAGGCCGGGCGCGTTGTCGGCCAGCGTAAACACCGCGTCGTGCAAACCAGCAACGGCGGAGACCAGCGAAAGCCCTAGCCCGGTGCCGGGGGAATTGCGGCTCGCTTCCAGCCGCACGAAACGATCCATCACATGGGCGCGGTCTTCGAGCGGAATACCTGGGCCGCTATCGGCGACGCAAAGCTCGACCCCGAGGGGCGTTTCGCGCGCCGACAATGTGATCTTGCCCTCCGCAGGTGTGTATTTGATGGCGTTGTCGACCAGATTGGCGAGCGCCTGGGAGACAAGGCTCTTATTGCCTTCAATCGGCGCCGGGCCGCCTGGAGCGACCGTCAGCGTCAGGCCTTTTTCTTCCGCCAGCGGGGCATAGAGTTCGGCAACACCCTCCAGTACGGGCGCAAGGGTCATCGGCTCCATGGCCTCGCGCGCGACGCCCGCCTCGGCCTCGGCGATCAGGAGCAGCGCGTTGAAGGTGGCGATGAGGTGATCGGTTTCCTCTATTGCACCCTGGATTTGATCGGCATTGGCGCCTTCCGCATGGGCTTGTGCCGCTTCCAGCCGGTTGCGCAGCCGGTTGAGCGGGGAGCGCAGGTCATGGGCGACGGAATCAGTGACCTCGCGCATGCCCTTCATCAGCCTTTCGTTGCGATCGAGCATGCGGTTGAGGTTTTTTGCCAGCGCGTCGAATTCATCGTTGGATTGCGTGGTGGGCACGCGCCGCGACAGGTTGCCTTGAACGATCTCCTCACTGGTCCGGTTGATGGAATCCAGCCTCGACAGAATGTTGCGGCTGACAAAGCCGCCCCCGATGAAGCC
>DATJDE010000186.1:0-5444 GCA_035497595.1 Rhizomicrobium sp.
CTTTACTGCCGGGCTCGGCTTGCCGCGCTGGGTGGTATCCTTCCTGACCGCGCGCCGCCACAAAAAATTCACCCAGGAATTCGCCACCGCCATCGATGTCATCGTGCGCTCGGTGCGCTCGGGCCTGCCGGTCAACGAAGCGCTCAAGATCGTGGCCAAGGAATCGCCTGAGCCCGTGGGCAGCGAATTTCGTCTTTTGATCGAAGGGCTCAAGGTCGGTGTCACGCTCGATCAAGGCCTCAAGCGCATGTATGACACCACGCCCACAGCCGAAGTCAGCTTCTTCGCTATCGTGATGTCGATCCAGCTCAAATCGGGTGGCAATCTGTCGGAAGCCCTGTCCAACCTCGCGGCCGTGCTGCGTGATCGCAAACGCCTCGAAGGCAAGATCAAGGCGATGTCTTCCGAAGCCAAAGCGTCTGCCGGCATCATCGGCTCGCTGCCGGTGGTAGTGGGCGGGCTCGTTTTTCTCACCACGCCAGACTACATCAAACTCCTGTTCACTGAGCGCATGGGCAATTTGATGTTGCTCGGTTGCGCGATCTGGATGTCCATCGGCATCGCGGTGATGAAAAAAATGATCAGCTTCAAACATTGAAGGGCCAACTTCCATGCTGAATGTCGGCATCTTCGAAGTCCTGTTCGACCCCGATTTCGTGGCGACCGCGCTTGCCGCCATCGTGGTGTTCGCCACCATTGCCACGCTGGGCGTGCCGCTGATGGAACGCAACACGCTCACCAAGCGCCTGAAAACGGTGTCCGTACGGCGCGAAGAACTGCGTGCTCGCCACCACGCCTCACTGCAAAAGCGCGCCAGCCTGCGCACCGAGCCGATTGGTTTCATGAAAGAGACGCTGGAACGCTTCAACCTCGCCAATATGCTGGAATCGCCAGATACGCGCGACAAGCTGGCCCGTGCCGGCTATCGCGGTCAGGCGCCGTTGATCGCTTTCATGTTCTTCCGTTTCGCGATGCCGTTCATCGTGTTCGTGTGCGCGCTGATCTATTTCTATGGCATTTCCAACTATCAGTGGCCCGCCTTGACAAAATTCTGCGTCTCGCTCGGCATCGGCATCGTCGGCTATTATCTGCCTGACGTGTATCTTTCCAATGTGATCGCGCGCCGCCAGGAATCAATTATGCAGGCGTTCCCCGACGGGCTCGACCTGATGCTGATCTGCGTCGAATCCGGCATGTCGATCGAGGCAACCTTTACTCGTGTCGCTTCAGAAATCGGCTCCTCCTCGGCCGAACTTGCCGAAGAACTGGCATTGACCACAGCTGAGCTGTCCTATCTGCCAGATCGCAGCCAGGCGTTCGACAATTTGGCCCGCCGCACCGGCCACCCCGGCGTCAAGGCGGTGGCGACGGCGCTCAACCAGGCTGAGCACTACGGCACCCCGATGGGGCAAGCGTTGCGCGTCACCGCGCAAGAAAATCGCGAACAGCGCATGGCCAATGCCGAAAAAAAGGCGGCCGCTCTACCGGCCAAACTCACCGTGCCGATGATCCTGTTCTTTCTGCCCTGCCTCTTCGTGGTCATTCTCGGCCCGGCGATCATGAAGATCATGCACACGATCCACTAGAGCCGCCCCACAGATTCACAAAAAAACGCTGCGCAGATACCCATCTGCGCAGCGTTTTGGTGTGCAATTTGTTTGCGGCTGTTCAGTCCGAGGCCGCGCGCAGATCAGGCGTCGCGTGCACGGGTGCTGGCGTAGTTGCGGGCGCTTGCGGCGCAACAGAGGCCAGTTCGCGCGGCGCGGTGCCTTGCGTCTCAACATCGGCGCTCTGCGCGGTCTTCACCGGGCCTGCCAGCGGGTCTTTCGGCACCGCCTGCATCATCACGCGCCCTGCATCGGTTTTGACCACCTTGGGCCGTTCTACTTTGGTCTGTTCTACCTTGGCCGCACCCGGCTTCGCTGTTGAAGCTGGCGCAGGGGTTGAAACACGTGCGGTCTCCGACAGTTTCGGCCCGCGCAAATTCGCCATCAGTGCCGCGTTATGAGCGATTTTGGGGTCGTTTCCGGCCACCTGCGCCCGGGCAATCAGCCCTTGCGCTGCCGGAAGATCGCCAGCCAGCATCCGCGACATGGCATAATTGTTCAGCAATGCCGCGCCGTCCGGCTTCAATTGCAGCCCGCGCTGATAAGCGATGCGCGCATCGTCGAATTTGTTTTTCTGGTCGAAGGCCGCCCCGATGGCAGAATACAGCGTCCAGTCATTGTTGTTCAGCTCAAGCGCACGTTTGAGAAATTCAATCGCATCGTCCGCGCGGCCCATCGCCACCAGAACCTTGCCATATTCGCCCACCACCCGCACATCATCAGGCGCCACCAGCATCATCTGTGCCAGCGCGCGGGCCGCGGCATGGTAATCACCCAGCGCGCGCTGGGTGCGCGCCTTGTCGATTTCGCTGTCGAGATTGGCCGCTAGTGTTTTTGCAAGATTGGGCGCGTTTTCCGCATCCGTATCCTGCTGCTGTTGCTGCTGGCTTTGAGTCGCAGGCTTGGGCTTTTCCTCCGCCTTGCTCGATCCAAACAGATTGAATCCGAACGCCGCGCTGGACCACATCGCAACAAGCGCAGCGACGGCAACACCAGAACGCAGAGATCGCATGACAGTATCCTTTGAGGGAACGGGCGGCGCGATCATGGCGCTGCCCCAGTCAACAAACCTTTAAGCATACCGGCAGATTGCTGCGCGGTTCCTCAACACTGGCAAAAAGGCCACGCCGCGCGTGCCGAAATCCGTATTCCCGTTTCAGGGGTTGCGTATGAGGTGAGCGATGGTCCAAATCCTGACGTAAATGAGGGTTGAACTTCCCCGATGAAGCCACGCGGTGCAGCGCCGATCGCGATGGGCGCGGGCCTCGCGCTCTGCCTGTCGTTCGTCGGCTGGGGTCTTGCCCAGCCGCTGCCCACCCGTATTGCGTTCCAGATCGTCACTGGCTCCACCGGCGGGGCCTATTTTCCGGCCGGAGCCTTGGTCGCGGGCCTGCTCAGCCACCCGCCCGGCTCCCAAAGATGCGAAAAAACACAGCTTTGCGGCCCCTCCGGGCTGATTGTTACGGCCCGCAGCTCAGAAGGGGCGGCTGCCAATGTGGTTGCGGTCGATGCCCGGCTCGCAAGTTCCGGCCTTGCCCAGGCCGAGGTGGTGCAGGCGGCGGCCGCTGGCAAGGGCATCTTCGCCAAGGATGGCCCGCGCCCCCATTTGCGGGTCATCGCCGCCTTGTTCCCCGAAGATGTGCATCTGCTGGTACACACAAGCTCTAGTATCCGCACTGTCAGCGCGCTCAAAGGCCGGCATGTGGCGCTGGGGGCCGAGAATTCCGGCACGCTGCTCACGGCCCGTGCCGTTCTCAGCGCGTATGGATTGCGTGAACGCGACCTCAAAGCCAATTTCGACAGCCCCGATGTCGCTGCGCAAAAACTTGAACACGGTGAGTTGGAGGCGATGTTTCTGGTTGGCGCTACGCCCATGCCGGTGGCCGAAAACCTCATCCGCCGCAAAATTGCCCGCCTGGTCCCGCTGGCAGGCAAGGGCCGCACAAACCTGATCGCCGCGCAACCGGCTTTTTCGGTAGATAGACTTGGTCCCGGTACCTATCCCGGCAGCGGGCCGCTGGAGACCGTGAAAACCCGCGCCGTCTGGATCGTCAACGACGCCCAGCCCGCGGCGCTGATCTATGCCATGACCCGCGCCTTGTTCGAACCGGGCAACGCCGCCGCCTTAGGTGCCAACCCCGCTTTGCGCCGCCTCGACCTGAAAACCGCAGCCCAAAATCCGCCTGCGCCCCTCCACCCCGGCGCCGAACGCTTCTACCGGGAACGCGGCCTGTTACCGAAACCCAAGTGACCCATCACGCCGTGGTTACCTACACAAACCCCTCCGCCACTTCCTTGCGCGCCTCAGCGCCCCAATCCACCATCCCCGGCAGCGCAAGAACCCGCTCCACATAGCTGCGCACTGGCGCCGCCATCTCCACTCCATAGGTGCGAAAGCGCGAACAGACCGGCGCATACATGCAATCGGCAATCGAAAACCGCCCGAACAAGAACGGCCCGCCAGAGGTCGCCAGCGCTTCCGTCCAAATCGTCTGCACACGGGCAATCTGCGCCAGCGTGGCGGGGCGCCATTCGGGCCTCGGCACCTCTTGCGTGAAGTGCATTCCGAGCTGGTCGCGCAAATCGGGAAAGCCCGAATGCATCTCTGCCGAAACCGCGCGGGCGGTTGCACGGGCCACCGCATCTTCCGGCCAGAGCCCCGCATCCGGGTGCCGCTCGGCCAAGGTCTCGCAGATGGCCAGACTGTCCCACACGGCAAATGCCCGCCCGTTGTCTTCGATCTTCAGCAGCGGCACCCGCCCCGAAGGTGACTGTTTCAGCACCTCTGCTGGTGTGGTCTCTCGCCGAAGCTGGATTTTCACCTCGTCAAAGGCTGCGCCAATCGCCCGCAGCGCCAGATAAGGGCGCAAGCTCCAGCTCGAATATTCCTTGGTGGCAAGCACAAGTGTGTAACGGGCGGGCATGATCTGTCTCCTTGCAGCAGCGCATCCAGATTTCTAGACTCACTGGGCCATCAGTATAAGGCCCCTTCATGCATGAGAGCTTTGTTCAGCGCGCAAAGGCAGCGGCAAAGACTGTGGCGTTGCTGCACGCCGTTACTGCGGACGATCTTGCCGCCTTCCGCAGCCGCTTGCCGCAGGCCCAGGCGCGCTGGCTCGAACGCACCGGTTTTACCGCGAAAGAGGGTGCGTTTGCGCTGATCCCCGATGATGCGGGCGGTGCGCCATCTGCCGTGCTCGGGCTGGGGCAGGGCGAAGATACGCTCGCCTTTGCCGCCTTTGCCGAAAAACTGCCCAAAGGCACTTATGCGCTGGGTGATGTCGCTCCCAATGTCGGCGGCACCAACGCGCTGATCGGCTGGGCGCTCGGCTCCTATCGCTTTGCGCGCTATCGCAAAACCGAAACAGATGCCCCCAAACTGGTTCCGCCCAAAAATGCCGATGTGGCGGAGGCCTCGCGCATCGCCCAGGGTGTTTGCCTCGCGCGCGATCTGATCAACACCCCCGCCAATGATATGGGGCCAGCCGAACTTGCCGCCGCCGCAAAGGCGCTGGCCAAACAGCACGGCGCGAAAATCACGGTGCTCGAAGGGGCGGTGCTGGAAAAAAAGAATTTCCCGCTGCTCATCGCGGTCGGCAAAGCCTCGCCGCGCGGCCCCCGCCTGATCGACCTGACATGGGGTAATCCTAAAGCGCCGCGCGTCACGCTGGTCGGCAAGGGCGTGTGTTTCGATTCCGGCGGGCTCGATCTCAAACCGTCTTCGGCCATGCTGACAATGAAAAAGGATATGGGCGGCGCCGCCACCGTGCTCGGCCTTGCCCATATGATCATGGATGCCAAGCTGAAACTGCGCCTGCGCGTGCTCATTCCTGCGGT
>DATJDE010000187.1:0-5126 GCA_035497595.1 Rhizomicrobium sp.
TCGGTTTTGCATCTGGTCTGGCGTTTGCTGCAATTGGCACTGCGGTCGGCATTTATTGCGCCTGGCTCAGTTTCTCCTCCACTCCATACGATGGGCAGCAACTTGGTATGTTTTGCGGGGTAATGGGTGCGCTAGTCGGCTGCACATGGGCATGCATCGGAGCACTTTCGGGCTATTGGCAAAAGCACTCGGCATCTATTGCGCTGCCAAAGGCTGCCTAACAGTTCGTTCAAGGCAGACGGCTACGCCGCCGCTTAACTCCAGCGTTAGGTTACATGAACTTCTTCGCACCACCGACAACATGTCCGTATTGCGCCAAGCCAGTGGCGCTCGCGGCGCTGCGCCGTATTCCGCACTCCGAGCGACTGAAGTGGTATCAATTCACTCCGCCTCCGCAAACCGCTTGCCCGAACTGTGGTGGCTTGGTTCACAACGCTGCACATAACTCGTCTTGGTTATGGCTCGTCATCGCGTCATTTGTCATCGGCGGCGTCTCGCTGGTCGTCGTACCTCTCAACTTCTTGCTACGCGGCTACGTGTGGGCTATTCCGGCTGTAATTGGCATTCTGTTTGCTATCAAATCCAACCGTCTAGTGCCCGTTTCTCCGCCGCCGCCGCCAAATGCAACCTAACTACTCATCCAAGCGGACGGCTACGCCGCCGCTTAACTCCAGCGTTAGCTTCTTACAGGAAACCACATGGCTACCACTGTATTTCTCGGCCACCCCCTCCACTCATTGGCTACTGGGCCAATTGATTTTTCCTACTTCGAGCAACAGACGGCTTCGCTAAGTGGGGTCTATCTACAGTTTGCATATTTGGTCGTACTCCAGCGTGAGCCAGCTATTGCGCTCGACTTTCTCCCAAGTGGGGCGCCATACGGCCTCAACATAGGGGAGCCTGGTGCGCTACGACCCTACGTGCCCACCGCGTCACGCGAAGAGATGATTGCTGTTGTCCTGCGGGAGTTCGGCGAAATCGTCTACCTTCCAAAGCCCGTACATGTAGGGGTTTCGGGCAGCTAACCAGTCATCCAAGCGGACGGCTTCGCCGCCGCTTAATTCCAGCGTTAGTCGGCAAAGCGTATTGGCTCTTCGTTTAGTGTGTTTCGCCAGCTTCGCGGCTGCTTGCAGTGCTTCGCTTCGGCAGTTTTCTCCGTTGCGTTCCGGCAAGCCATCGGCCGTCAGAGCTGGTAGTTTTGGGGTAGGCGGTTGCTCAAGCTTTGCGCCCTTCCTGGCAGTCATTGTCGCCTGAGCATGCTGTGTCGCAACCGTCTAACATCTCGTCCAAGCGGACGCGCGAAAAAGCCGCGCGCCGCTTAACTCCAGCGTTAGGCCTCTCGTGTAGGGCGTCGCACTTTAGGAGAGCTCATGTTTGACCACGTCGTATTCGGAGTAAGCGACTATGCGGCGAGTAAGGCGTTCTTCCTCAAGGCGCTCGAACCAATCGGTATGACCATAGTCTCGGAGGGCACGCTAGGTATCGAGCTGAGCGCGGATGGCGAGGTTTCATTGTGTCTATTTCAAACCAAGGATAAGCCTGCTCATCTTCACTTGGCGTTCAAGGCCGAGAATCGTCAGCAAGTCGAAGCTTTTTATCACGCGGCTCTGGAGGCGGGGGCCAAAGGCAATGGCGAGCCTGGCCTGCGCCCGAACTACAGCGGGAAATACTATGCAGCTTTCGTCATTGGTCCAGATGGGCACAACATCGAAGTTGTTTGCCACGAATCCGAGGCCTAACAACTCAATCCAGCGGATGCAAACCCGCTGCGCGGGTTCACGCCGCTGATTTCGAGCGTTAGAGCGCATGATGAACTTCTTCGTACGCCTTGCATTGATTGCCGTCGTTCTGCTCATCAGCGGCTGCGTTAAGCCGCGCCCTGACCAGATCTACCGCGGCACGTACTTCTACAATTTCGAGTCTTCTTCGTTTACGCCCGAGGGCACAAACGAGAGCTGGTGTCTAAGCGGCGACATGAGTAAGGCGGAGTTGCCTGCCAAGGGCCCGAGTGGTCTCTGGGGCACGGCGCATGTGGTGGTGCATGGCAAACTCAGCCCTCCGGGTCACTACTGCAACATGGGCGCGTCGAAATACGTCCTCACGGTCTACGATGTCATTGATGTCAAAGACAAGGTCGCCAAGGATATGTAGCGTCCGCTCTAACATTTCATTCGAGGCGGACGGCTTCGCCGCCGCTCAATTCCAGCGTTAGGCAGCACTCTCCAACCAACTCGAGCACGTGAAGATGGCTATCCCGCAAATTCTTATGGCAACAGCTTTCGCCGTGTCGGCGACCAGCCCGGCCACGCCTCACACTTGCAGCAGGTCAGGGGCTTACGGAATCCCATTTGGTGCAAAGCCGGACAAGACCGCAAAACGGACGGAAGGTGGCGACGCTTCAGTTTGGTATGCCGTCTCTTCCCCAGAACCAGACCCGCGCTTTGACAAGTATCTTGTGCGTGCCGATACCAAGACCGGGAAAATTTTCCAGATCGACGCTGTTCGTACAATTATTCCGCTTGATCGATCCGAGAGCACCACAGCGGCAGAACGTGAAGAGGCTAAAGGTCGCGCGCGCGCATTCGCTCTTGAGTTTATCGAAGCCCTTCCAGTCGACGCGAGGCAACAGCTAGTCGACAAGTACGACAGCTCACACTGGGAAGCGGTTATTGCTGAGACATACCTAGAAATTTCTGCCAGCACGGCATGGGATGTCACAGTGTCCTGTCGAGACCTTCGCAGAGAGCGCGAAATGGCTCAGCGCGTATTCCCGGAGCTCTTCAAGCCATCAAAGTGAGCGGCACGCGTCGTGCCGCCTAACAATTCATTCAAGCCGAACCCGCTTCGCGGCTCGGCTTAATTCCAGCGTCAGGCTCCAAACAACTACCAGGACGCTTCCGGATGAGCTTGTCGTTTCACATCGACTTCAACGGCCAGTGCGAGGAGGCGTTTAGCTTCTATGCCGAGAACCTTGGCGGAAAGATTGGAACCATGCTCCGGGTCAGGGATTCACCGGTTCCTGCCTCATCGGAAGCGCACGGGCTAATGATTGTTCACGCAAACATCTGCATGGACGGAGTTGAACTAGCTGGTGCCGATGTGGATTCAGACAGATACGAAAGCCCAAAAGGCTTCTATGTGCTGCTTGGCGTTGACTCGGAAGACAAGGTCAGGTCGCACTTCAATGCATTGAAAGTGGCGGGATCAGTCGTGCTTGCACCGCAACGCACATTTTGGTCGCCATGCTATGCAATTGTGGTTGACCGCTTTGGTGTGCCGTGGAAGCTCAACTATGGGGCCTGACAATTCATTCA
Organism: Rhizomicrobium sp.; assembly: GCA_035497595.1. Classification (GTDB taxonomy): domain Bacteria; phylum Pseudomonadota; class Alphaproteobacteria; order Micropepsales; family Micropepsaceae; genus Rhizomicrobium. The sequence continues at coordinate 3,315 of DATJDE010000187.1, forward strand.
CACCGACGCCGCTTCGTGGCTCTGCTTAATTCAGGCGTGAGGCTGCACGAACCAGCGCCTCCTTCACTTCGTTGCGCTTGGGATGCAGAGCTTTCGTACAGCCTTATCGATCGCCGCGGCCCTCACCTCACTACCATCTGGGAATCATGGTCACCGCCTCCGCCATGTCATTGGAAGTTCGCAGAATTCAGCTCGCCGACGCACGTAGCTATCGAGAATGCCTGGATTCGGTCGCTCGGGAGCGCCGGTTTCTTGCCCAGGTCGAAGCTTTGCCCATCGAGCAGATCGAACAGTTCGTCGCCGAGTCGATAGCCATCGACGCCGCGCAGTATGTCGCCGTCGAGAACGACATGGTCATCGGATGGTGCGATGTGTTCTCGCATCGGGCTTACGCCATTGCCCATGTCGGCAGCCTTGGCATGGGGGTCCGTGCAGCGTATCGCGGCCGCGGTATCGGCGAACGCCTGCTCCGGGCAACGCTGGCGCATGCCGAACAGAAGGGGATCTTTCGCGTCACGCTGGAAGCCCGCGCGGACAACCTGACCGCGATCCGAAGCTTCCCCATTCTGCAAAGCACCTGGCAGCTACGGGGTGCCCCGTGCCTTGCTCCACTACGCGCCTCGACTTGACCCCCGAACCGCCAGTCATCATGCCCATGAATATGATCGCCTCTTGTCATTGCGGCACCGTCCAGATAGCCGTTGCACACTTTCCAGCGGAAGTGACCGAGTGCAACTGCTCGCTCTGCCGCAGTTACGGCGTGCTCTGGTCCTACTACGTGGCTGGCGACGTCATCTCCCTGCCGGATAGCTCGCTGACCGGCACCTATGCATGGGGTGGACGCAATGTCGATTTTCATCGCTGCCGTACCTGTGGCTGCGTCACGCACTGGGTTCCTCGCGACGCAAAGCGCGATCGGCGCGGCATCAATGCACGGCTTTTTCCAGCGCATGTTCTTGAGGACGCACGCATACGCCGTCGGGATGGCGCCGGCACGGGCAAGTTCCTGAACTGGCCTGCAAGCGCCACCTGACATTTCGCGCACGGCGGTGCTCAACTCCGGCCCCGGGGCATCAAACCAGACATCATCGAAGGCGGGAAGAATGCATCCTGTACTTATCCTGCCGGGCCTTGGCAATTCCGGCCCGGACCACTGGCAAAGCCATTGGTAGCGCCAGGACTCTTCATGCGAGCGGGTGCTCCAGAATGACTGGGATACACCTCACTGCCAGGATTGGGTTGACCGCCTCGACCATGCTGTGGGGCAGCGCAATGGTCCGGTCGTTCTCGCGGCGCATAGTTCTGCCTGCGCCCTGGTAACCCATTGGGCGGCCTCGGCGCCCTCGCCGCAGGTGGGGCGAGTCTGTGGTGCTCTTCTTGTAGCCCCGAGTGATCCTGACGGCCCCTGTTACCCGTCGGGCCCTGTGGGTTTCGGCCCCATCTCCCTCCTGCCGCTTCCTTTTCCCTCGATCGTCGTCGCAAGCGCCGATGATCGGTATATAGCGCCGATGCGGGCCCGTCAGTACGCAGACGCCTGGCGCAGCCGCTTCGTGCTTTTGCAGGGCGCGGGGCACATCAATGCTTCCAGCGGGTTTGGCCCATGGCCGGAGGGTTACGCCCTGCTTTGCTCGTTGCGCGCGGAAGAGCACGCTGATGGCTGGCCATTCGTTCAAACCGATGCCATTTCGCGGCAGGCCTGATTCAAACATTAGGTACCAACAAACCCATGCCATCATCCAGCGTTGTCACTCTCGAAAGTCCGTACACCTTCTCCGGCACGATTCGGCGATTGCTTGCTGCATTTGCGGCGAA
>DATJDE010000188.1:0-2353 GCA_035497595.1 Rhizomicrobium sp.
TGTTCCTCGGCCCTACCGGCGTCGGCAAGACCGAACTGACCAAGGCGTTGGCGGCATTTCTGTTCGATGACGACACCGCGATGGTGCGTATCGACATGAGCGAGTTCATGGAAAAACATTCCGTGGCCCGGCTGATCGGCGCGCCGCCCGGCTATGTCGGTTATGAAGAGGGCGGCACGCTCACAGAAGCGGTGCGGCGCAGGCCCTATCAGGTGATCCTGTTTGATGAAGTCGAGAAGGCGCACCGCGATGTCTTCAACGTGCTGCTGCAAGTGCTCGATGACGGTCGGCTGACAGACGGGCAGGGCCGCACGGTCGATTTCCGCAACACGGTGATCATCCTCACCTCCAACCTCGGCTCGGAATTCATGGCTGCGTCATCAGGCCTGGACAACAACGCCGTACGCGGCCAAGTGATGGAGGCGGTGCGCAGCCATTTCCGACCCGAATTTCTCAACCGTCTGGACGAGATCATCCTGTTCCACCGTCTCACCCGCGCCAATATGGACAAGATCGTCGATATCCAGATGGCGCATTTGAGGCAGTTGCTGGCCGACCGCAAGATCGACATCGAACTCGATGCAAAGGCACGTGAATGGCTCGCCAGTGCGGGCTACGACCCGGTCTATGGCGCACGCCCGCTGAAGCGCGTCATCCAGCGCAGCCTGCAAAATCCGCTGGCGCAGCTTCTGCTCGAAGGAAAAATCGCCGATGGCGCGCACATCAAAATCGGCACCGGAAAATCCGGCCTGACGATCGACGGGCATGACTATACGCTGACAGAAGACGATATCGACCCTGAACGCGCACCCTCAACGGCGCTGCATTAGAGCGTTTTCCGTCGAAGTGTATCCGCGGTTCGGCGTTAGAAAGAGCGACAATTCGAGAAGCGCGTTTTCCGTCGACGTGTATCCACGGTTCGGCGTTAGAAGGAGCGACAATTCAAGAAGTCGGTTACTTGCCGGTCCGAAGGTCGCCGCTTGCATCGGCGACCTTGGTCTGCAACGGCAGCGATGCGAGCTTCATATCAATCCGAAGGCGCTGGTTCTGGAACACGCGCATCTCAGAACCTTCAAGCCTGCGCCCGGAGGCAAGCTTGAGCCCGCGCGGATTGATCTGCTGGTTGTTCTTGCGAATTTCATAATGCAGATGCGGCCCGGTCGCGAGGCCGGTATGGCCGCTATAGGCAATCACCTGCCCCTGCCGGACACGCAGGCCCGCATGCACGCCGGAGGCGAAGCGGGACAGATGCCCATACGCCGTCATCAGCCCATTGCTGTGGTTGATCACCACCAAATTGCCATAGCCACGGCTCTTGCCGGCAACCTTCACAACGCCGGAGCCCGCCGCCATTACCGGCGTTCCGTCGGGGACGGCAAAGTCGATGCCCTTATGCATCCGGCTATAACCGAGCACCGGATGGAAGCGCATGCCAAAGCCGGATGAGATACGCGCGCCATCGACAGGGGTTTTCATCAGCATGCTGCGCGAACTGTTGCCTTGCGCATCAAAGAAGTCTGCTGTGTCGCCGTTCATCTGGTGGCGATAGAGCGCAATCTTGCGGCCGCCGGTTTTCAGCGCGGCATAGGAAATATTGCCCTGTTTCGCGGGCTGGCCATTGGCGGTGTAATAATAATCGTAGAGCACCTCGAAGGAATCGCCCGGCTGCAAATCGCGCTGGAAGTCGACCTCATACGAGAACATGCGGATCATCTCGACCACGACTTCCGCCGGAATGCCGGCACGCATCGCCGAAAGATACAGGCTGGAATCAATCTTCGCGCCCGCATGATGGGTCTGCACCTGCAAGACTTTCAGCGCATCGTCGACCACAAAGGTGTCGGCGGCGGTGCGGCTCACCGTGATGTCGTGATCGACGCTGGGTGAGAACAGCAAAGACAGCAGCTTGCCCGGCGCCTGGAAAACCTGTTCGACCTTGCTGTCATCGGCCTGCGCCATGTCGCCCGCGCTGAGGGCGTCACTCGGCTCGGCGATGGTGATGAGATTGGCCGCCGCATCGCTCAGAGAGGGTGGGGCCGCAAAGGTCAAATCGAAACTCTGCCCGGTATGAATGGCACGCGGATCATAGGCTTTGGCCAGCGCGGCTATGACCGATTGCGCCTCTTTTGGCGAAACCCCGGCGCCGATCAACGCGCCCATCAAAGTATCGCCCCGTTCAAGGGTGAGGGTGTGGGTCTCGATGCCTGCCGAACCGCCGCTGTCTTCGGAGGTCACGGCCGCTTCGAAGGCAGACGGCTCCCCGGCATTGGTGCGGCCCGGAATAAACACCGGCGCAACCGAGGCGTAAGAGGCATCGCCCGATTTGGTGAGCTGCAAAAAGAGTTGATAGGGC
>DATJDE010000189.1:0-2346 GCA_035497595.1 Rhizomicrobium sp.
GGCTCGCTGATGCCCCCCGCCCACATCCTCAACGCGCCAACAAAGCTGATGAAAAATCTCGGCTACGGCCAGGGCTATCAATACGACCACGAAACCGAAGCCGCCTTCTCCGGCCAAAACTATTTCCCGGACGAAATGGACCGCCAAAAACTCTACGACCCCAAAGAAACCGGCTTCGAACGCGAAATCACCAAACGCCTGGACTACTGGTCCAAACTAAGAGGCCAAAAATCCACTTAACCTCCCCCTTGTGGGTGGAGGTAGCGACAGCGTGCCGACATCGAAAAGTTCAAAGAATTTTTCGGGTGGGGGGCCGCTGCCCGCCCATATCCAGTCCTCAAAGAAAGGGGGAGGTGCCCCATCTCCCAATTCTGCTATACCCCGCCCAGAACATCAGTGGACCATCACATGCAATGGGGCATCCTTCTCGCTGTCGCCACAGGCGGCGCACTCGGTTCGGTGGCGCGTTACGGCATGGCCGGGGCCATCCAGCCCGTATCCGCCAGCTTTCCGTGGGGCATCTTCACGGTCAACATTCTGGGCGGCTTCCTGATGGGCATAATCGTCGAACTCAGCGCGCTCAAACTCAACCTCACGCCCGAGCTGCGCGCCTTCCTCACGGTCGGCATCCTCGGCGGCTTCACCACCTTCTCCACCTTCTCGCTGGATAGCGCACTGCTGATCGAACGGGGAACCTACCTCACCGCCGCCGTCTATATGGCCGGCTCCGTCATTCTCTCGGTCGGCGCGCTGTTCGCTGGCCTTACATTGGTGCGCACACTCTGATGGTCGACTCCGCATTCATTTCGCAAGACGATGATGGCATCCGGCTTGATCGCTGGTTCAAGCGCCACGTCCCCACACTCACCCACGGCATGCTCGAAAAGCTGCTGCGCACCGGCCAGATCAGGCTCGATGGCAAACGCGTCAAATCCAGCGACCGTCTGTCCCTCGGCCAAACCCTGCGCCTGCCGCCACAACTCACAGGCGCCCGCGAGCAGCCGAGCAACACACCACGCGCCGAAAAACCCATCGACATCGACCGCATCCAGAAAATGGTCATCTATCAGGATGAACAGGTCATCGTGCTCAACAAACCCTCAGGCCTCGCCACCCAGGGCGGCTCCGGCCTCAAAGAACATGTCGACGGCATGCTCGATGCATTGATGTTCGGCAAGAAACAGCGCCCCCGTCTGGTCCACCGCCTCGACCGCGATACCTCCGGCGTGCTCGTCATCGCCCGCACCGTCCCCGCCGCCGCAGCACTGGGAGAATCCCTGCGCGAGCGCGATGCCTCCAAAATCTACTGGGCGCTCACCAAAGGCGTGCCGGAGGAAAAACAGGGCAGCATCAAACTCGCGCTCGCCAAAGAAGGCGGCCACGGCAAATATGGCCGCGACGAACGCATGGTCGCGGCGGAGAACGATAACGAAGACGCCAAACACGCCATCACCGATTATGTGGTGATGGATCAGGCGGGCGATGAGCTTGCCTGGGTCGCCGCCAAACCCGTCACAGGCCGCACCCACCAGATCCGCGTGCATCTGGCGGAACTCGGCACCCCCATCATCGGCGATTTCAAATATGGCGGCACCGATGCCCGCCCGCGCGGCGACATCGAAGACCGCCTGCACCTGCACGCCCGCTCAATAGACATCGCCCACCCCGCAGGTGGCCGCCTCACCGTGACGGCGCCGCTTCCCCCGCATATGCTGAAGACGTGGAAACTTCTCGGCTTCAATCCCAACGCCAACGAAAACCCTTTCGCGTCGACCAAGAAAAGCTGACCCTGTAAAAAGATGGCCCGGTAAAAAGATGAACCACCCAACCTTCATCAAACACTGGAAAGAAGCGGAATCATCCGAACAGGCGCAGCCGCCGGTGATGAACGAACCCTTCGGCTACATCGCCGAACTGGGCGCCGCCACCGGCCTGTCGCATTTGCGCGCCGCCCACTTGCGCCTGCCGCCCGGCGTGCGCGCCCACCCGCCCATCGCGGCGCGTGATGAAGATCTGTTCCTGTTCGTCCTCGAAGGCGCGCCCGACCTCTGGATCGATGGCCATCTCTATGCGCTGACGGAAGGCGATGGCATCTGCCTTCCCGCCCGCACCGGCATCGCCCATAGCATCCTCAACAACACGCCAAACGATGCGCGCGTGTTTTTGTTCAGTGAGGCGATGCGCTACCTCTCCAAATTCGCCCACCCGGTCGATGCCGCCGCCGGTGAGAATCTGCAAAAAATGGGCAAGCTGTGGAGCGATGCACCAACGCGCAAACTCGGCCCCCATGACGGCCAAACAGATGCCGCCCGCAACGCACCTCCCGCGCCCGGCAGCCGCAAACGC
>DATJDE010000190.1:0-7122 GCA_035497595.1 Rhizomicrobium sp.
CAGATCGATGTCGTGTTCAAGTGAGATCGAATCGGGGTGTTTCTCGGGGTAGGCCGAAACGCTGATCTCGAAGGGCGCGATTTTGCGGATGCCTTCGATCAGATCAGGTGTCGACGCAAAGCCTGTGGGATGCGCCACATAGGCGCCATCCATGTTCGGCATATCACCACGTAACGCCACGATATGGCGAACGCCTGCATCCCAATAGCCTTGCACAATTTCTTCGATTTCGTGACGTGGATGGGCAACGCAGGTTAAATGGGCCGCTGGTTTGAGCGAAGTTTCCTCGACAATACGTTTTACCGTGGCATGGGTGCGGTCGCGGGTGGAGCCGCCCGCGCCGTAAGTGACCGACACAAATTCCGGCCCCAGCGGTTCAAGCCTGCGGATGCAGCGCCAGAGTTGCTCTTCGGCTTCTGCGGTTTTGGGCGGCGAGAACTCGAACGACACGGCCAGGGGGCCACTATTGGTCGCCAGATCTTTGAGGCTCATGCGGCCTCCTTCACGCGGGCGCGTGTGGATTGGGCGAGCCAGATTTTCACGGTCAGTTCGCCGCCGGAGGTGGGGGCGATGGCTTCACTTGCCTGTGACACAAGATGGGCCGCTTCGAACCAGCCTTGCACTTCGGTGTCGCTGAAACCGAGGCGGCGATGGGCATAATCGGTGCGCAGATATTCAAGCTCGTGGGGCGCAAAATCGGCGATCAAAACGCGCCCGCCCGGTTTGAGCACACGCGCCGCATCGATGACGGCGGCCTGTGGGTCGTCGAGAAAATGCAAAACCTGATGAAAAAGCACGACGTCAAATCCCTGTAATGGTGTGCCGTTTGGAAATGGAAGGCGGTACGCATCGGCCAAGCGCACCTGGCAGTGTTGAAATTTCGCGACACGCTCGCGTGCAATGGCAAGCATTTCGGGGCTGACATCGACGCCGACCCCTTGAGTCACATAGGGCGCGAGGAGTTCGAGCATCTGGCCGGTGCCGGTGCCGGCATCGAGAAAGCGATGGATGGGTGCATGTCCACCTTGGGTATGGGCGATCAGGCGCACGATGGCGGCTTCGACATCTGAATCCGGGGCGTGCAAGGCGCGGATACGCTCCCACTCTGCGGCATTGGCCTTGAAGAAGGCGGCGGCCCTTGCGGCCCGCGCCTGGCGCACATTGGCCAGATGGTGCAGATCGGTTTGCAGGATGGCAGAGGCTTGGGCCGCGGCCAGTTCCGAAAGCGCGCCACCGAGTTGGGCGGGGCGGCCCCGGTCGGAGGCCCGGTAGAACACCCAGCTTCCTTCCTTGAAACGGTCGATCATCCGCGCTTCGGACAGAAGCTTCAGGTGCCGAGATACCCGGGGCTGGCTTTGGCCCACGATCTCGGTCAGCTCGCTGACGGTCAGCTCGGCTTCGCGCAACAAAAGAAGCAGGCGCAGCCGTGTGGGATCACCCGCCGCGCGCAACATTGTTACAATTCTATCCACGCCCGCGACTCTCCACTTTGCCGACTCATATAAACATATCTTTATATGAGTATACAAGTGGGAAAGTTGTCGGGGCTTTCGGGCTACGCTCTATGCAGAAATCGTGGGTGTGGTACGAAATTTCCCCAACGAGATGAACGATTCTGGGAACAGTGAGTAATATTTTAGCGGTATCGTCCTTATATTACTTACAAGCTTATAGCGCTTACGGTAGTCGGCGGTGCAGATCGGCTCTTTCAACTTGGGTGTTACGATGACGGGGTTTAGGGGTTTGGGGTTGCTAGTGGCAGGGCTGATGTTGTCAGCCTGCTCGACTACGGGTGGAAACCCGCAGGCGAACGACCCCTATGAGCAAACCAACCGCGAGATTTTCGATTTCGACATGCGGCTGGACCGGCACGTTCTGCTGCCGACCGCACAAGCCTATCGGGACGTGGTTCCGGAAGTGGCGCGGGATGGCATTCACAACGTCCTGCTGAACCTGAACGCACCGGTCATTTTTGCCAATGATCTGTTGCAGGGCGAAGCGACACGCGGCGGCGAAACACTGGCGCGCTTTGTGCTGAATTCCACCATCGGCATCGGCGGGTTGATCGACATCGCGGCCAAGATCGGCATTCCCTATCACGATGAAGATTTCGGCCAGACACTGGGCGTCTGGGGTGCGGTGGAGGGGCCTTATTGGGTGCTGCCGTTCATGGGGCCCAGCAATCCGCGCGATCTGGTTGGCAACGGGGTCGATATCGCCTTCGATCCGAACACCTATATTTCGTATAACTACAAATTCTACTGGTCGCTTGGGCGCAGCGCATTTTCGGTGCTGGACATGCGTTCGCGCAGCATTGACACGCTGGCCGGGATTGAGCGCGGGTCGGTGGATTACTATGCATCCGTGCGCAGCCTCTATCGCCAGAACCGCGCCAACGAAATTGCCAATGGCAAGCAGGACGTCAGCGACCTGCCGGACTTCTGAGTTCCAAAAATTTCGGTTAGGCTGTCTTCGGACGGCCGCAGGAAACAGAACGTTTGGCCGAGGCTTAAACCTGGAACGAGGTCATGACCGATATGTCATCCCATTCTCTGAGTGCTGGCACATTCACGCGCCGGACGCTGTTTTTGGTGGCATTTCTGGCCGCCTTGCCCTTTGCCGCCTCAAGCCCGGCTGCGGCGCTCAACCCTGCCGAAACATTCATCGACCAGAATGTGCAGAAGGGGTTGGCGATTCTTTCCGATCAGGCGCTGCCCGATACCCAGCGCAAAGCGCAATTCCGTACCTTTCTGCTCTCGCTGGTCGATCTGGACCGGGTGGCGATGTTTACACTGGGATCCGCCCGCCGCACGGCTACGGACGCTGAAAAAGCGCAGTTCAGGGATGCCTTCCGCGATTTTGCCGTATCGATTTATGAATCGCGGCTCAATGCCTATTCCGGGCAGACCCTGAAGGTCACCGGGTCCCAGCCGACCGGTCGGGGCGATACGATTGTGAAAACCGTTCTGGTCGATCCGAATTCATCGAGCAAGCAGCCTTTGCCGGTGTCGTTTCGCGTTTCAAATTCGGATGGCAAGCAAGTGGTGATTGACGTCAATGTGCTGGGCGTTTGGCTTGCAATCGAAGAACGCGATCAGTTTTCGTCTTTCCTTGGTGACAATGGCAACAGGGTGACGGCGCTGATTGCGCATCTGAAAGACCTGACCAGGCAGATGCGGGCAGGCGCGCCCCTGCCCGGCCAGAAATAATCCAGACGAAATGATCAGGCGCGGGTGAAGCGCTTGTATTTCAGCTTGTGCGGCTGGTCGGCAGCGATGCCGAGACGGCGCTTTTTGTCTGCCTCGTAATCCTGATAGTTGCCTTCGAACCATTCGACATGGCTGTCGCCCTCAAAGGCGAGCATGTGGGTGGCGATACGATCCAGAAACCAGCGATCATGGCTGATGATCATGGCGCAGCCGGCAAACTCTTCCAGCGCCATTTCGAGCGCGCGCAAGGTTTCGACGTCGAGATCGTTGGTTGGTTCGTCGAGCAGCAACAGGTTGGCGCCGGATTTCAGCATTTTGGCGAGGTGGACACGGTTGCGCTCACCACCCGAAAGCTGGCCGACTTTTTTCTGCTGGTCACCGCCCTTGAAGTTGAAGGCGCCGACATAGGCGCGGCTTTGCATGGTGCGCTTGCCGCCGAGTTCGAGCACATCGAGGCCGCCCGAGATTTCTTCCCAGACGTTCTTTTTCGGATCAAGCGCATCGCGCGATTGATCGACATAGCCGATCTGTACTGTTTCGCCGACACGCAACTCGCCAGCATCCGGCTTTTCCTGGCCGGTGAGCATGCGGAACAGCGTTGTCTTGCCGGCGCCGTTGGCGCCGATCACGCCAACAATACCGCCGGGCGGCAGAGTGAAGTTGACGTTTTCGAACAGCAGCCGGTCGCCATAGGCTTTGCCGAGACCTTCAGCTTCGATGACGACCGAGCCCAGACGTTCAGCCACGGGGATGACGATCTGGGCCGGGCCGCTGCGCTGTTCCTGTGATCTGGCGAGCAGATCTTCATAGGCGTTGATGCGCGCCTTGGATTTGGCTTGGCGGGCACGCGGGCTTTGCTGAATCCATTCGCGTTCGCGCGCAAGCGAGCGTTCGCGGGCAGCTTCTTCCTGACCTTCCTGCATCAGGCGCTTTTCCTGCACCGCGAGGAACGACGAATAGTTGCCTTCGTGCGGGATGCCTTTGCCGCGGTCGAGTTCGAGAATCCACCCCGTCACATTGTCGAGGAAATAGCGATCATGGGTGACGAGGATGATGCAGCCCTTGTAGTCGCGCAGCGTGTGTTCGAGCCAGCTCACCGATTCCGCGTCGAGATGGTTGGTCGGTTCGTCGAGCAGCAGAACGTCGGGCGCTTCGAGCAGGAGTTTGCACAGCGCCACGCGGCGGCGTTCACCGCCCGACAGTTTGGCGACTTCGGCATCGCCTTCGGGGCAACGCAAGGCATCCATCGCCTGATCGACCTGGGAATCCAGATCCCACAGGCCTGCTGCCTCGATTTTGTCCTGAAGCTCCGCCATTTCATCGGCGGTTTCGTCGGTATAGTTGGAGGCGATCTCATTATAACGGTCGAGCAGGGCCTTTTTCGGCGCCACGCCCTCCATCACATTGCCGCGCACATCTTTGGTCGAATCAAGCTGGGGTTCCTGCGGCAGGTAGCCCATGGTCACGCCGTCTGCGGCCCAGGATTCGCCCGTAAATTCCTTATCCATCCCCGCCATGATTTTCATCAGGGTGGATTTGCCTGCGCCGTTGACGCCGACAATGCCGATTTTGGCGCCGGGATAAAAAGACAGCCAAATGTCCTTCAAAACCTGCCGGCCACCCGGATAGGTCTTGGACAGGCCCTTCATGACATAGACATATTGCGGGCCGGCCATGGCCTAATCCTTTGTTTTTGAGAGAGCGGGGGTTTTAGAGCTTTTGCGCTGAGATTGAAATCACTATTGCCGCGCCCCGCCAAAACAGGCGAGCCGGGCCGCTACGCCTTCTATCAGAACTTGATTTTGGCGCGGGAGACGACCGACAGCGAATTGCTGCCGCTCTGGCCTTGGGTGTTGAGCTGATAGGCGGCGTTCGCCTGAAGCGCCAGCGCGCCGTCGAGGAAGGTGGTCACATAGCCCAGTTCGATGTCGGTTTCGGACTTCACACCTGCAAGCGAAATACGTTCCCGGTTGAGGGCCAAATCGCCATTCGCATCCACCCCATCAGCGGCTGCGATTTCGGCGCTGCCGGAATAGATCTGGATCGGGCGGGTCACGGCAAAGCCGATCGAATCCTCGCCGAACAGCCCGTGCTTGGCGATCGCAACACCATAAGACCGGCTGTTAAGGCCGGAGGCAGAGGCGAACAGGCTGCTGGGCTTGAGATCAAGCCGGGTGAGGCCCTCATTGTAGGACGCGGTTGTCACCCAGCCATCGCCGAAGCCGATGCGCGCGGAAACGCCAAGGGCTGTGGTGCTGGCGCTATTGGCAACGGCCAGAGCACCGGAGCCATAGCCGCCGAGCAGACCGTTCTGTTCATTGATACGGGTGGCGGTGACACCGAGGCCGCCCCAGCGCGCAAAATCCCACGACAGACCGGCCATGGTGCCGCGTGCGCTGCGCAGATCGTAAAGCGCGCGCGGGCCGGACGCCCGGTCGATCAGCGAATAGGGATTGATGCTGAAGGGCTGGCGTTCGCCGCTGAGCGAGACCTGGCCCAAACGCAGGTGCAGATCGTCGGCCAATGCGACTGTAGTGCCGACAAAGGAACCGCCGCTGGCCAGCGCGGCATAAGGCGAATTCACCGCCGAGGCGGAAAGGAACAGCCCGTCATAGGCCAGGCTGGACGAGGCGTCATAGCGGTTGAAGGCGCCGCCCATATCGAGGTGATAGCCAACATTGATGTCGATGCCGGGAGCCACGGTGACACCCAGCGAAAAATCGCGCAGGTCATAGCTGTGATAATCGGCAGGGCCACGATACATGCCGGAGACGGCTTGCGGGCTGACGGTATCGGTGGCGTAGCCGGAGGCGAACAGCGGACCCACCGGACTTTCGACGCCGAACGCAAACGGGATCACATCGGTGAACTGGGCGGCCATCAGCGCGGACGACGAATCCAGCCCGCGCAGATCGGCCGCGCGTGTGAGATCGACCTGAAAATTCTGGCCGGTGGAATCAATCAGCACCGCATTCTTCAAAACCGAGCTGCGGGAAATCGCGCTGGCCAGCGGACCGGATGCATAGCTCGCCATCGCATTGATCGCGCCAAGCGCCTGTGGGCCGCTGCGCACATTGGCCTGTGTGGTGGGAATGAGGCCGCCGGTGGCCAGGTAGCTGGTCGGCAAGGCATGCGCGGACACTTGCACGGGCAGCAGAGTCGGCGACAGCGACGCGCCGAATTTGATTGGAGCATTGGCCGAAAGGTCGGGGCCCGGTAGGACCAGCGCATTGGTCACGCCCAGGCTGCCGAGTGGGTTAGTCGTAAGGGTGGGGACAGCACTTTTGGCGAGGGAGGGGGCAAGTACCTGTGCGCTGCCCGGCACCACGAACAACGTGCCGTTGGTGGCGCCCTGAATGTCCATTCCGAAGCGGGTGACGTTGAGCGGATGGGGTGTGAAGCAGGCGCCGCTGCCGATTTCGGGGCACGGGTCGGAGGTGAGGCCTGCACTATGCCGCTTCGCATTTGGCATGATTTGCAGGGTGGGAAGATCGCTCGACGTAGCGCGCATCCGCACGCCGTAGACGGAGCCATCTTCTTCGAATTGCTTTGGGGTGAGGAAGGCGGAAAGATCGATGGCGGGTTCGCTGGTTTTGGATGCGCGCACGCTTGCCGCTTCAGACATGGCTGTGCTTGCGGCCAGCGCCATCGCGCCTGCCACCAATCCACAAACATAACGGTGCGTTTGGCCCCCCATAAGGCTACGCACTGGACCCCCCGTCTCTCGTTTTTCCACATCCCAATCTTATCAGAGGGGGGGGGCTAATCAACGGAAAGGCCTATGGATTCTGTGTCTTCGCCGTCACATACGCGAAGAGTCTTTTACGCGGCGGTAAGACTCTTTCGAGAGTCCGCGTAATAAAGTTGCTCAAGCCCGGTTTTGCGGTACCCGAGGGCTTTCACAGGCGACTCG
>DATJDE010000191.1:0-8714 GCA_035497595.1 Rhizomicrobium sp.
GACCAACGGAAAGGACAGCCCGAAGGGTTTGCCGGTCGCCGGGTCGATGTCGGCAGGGCCGCTGGTCCCCATGCAGCCGCCCAGCACATTGGAGCAGATGACGAAGAAGCGGTTGGTATCAATCGGCTTGCCCGGCCCGATCAGCGTGTTCCACCAGCCAGGCTTGCCGGTCAGGGGGTGCTGGCTCGCGGCGAACTGGTCCAACGTCAGCGCGTGGCAAATCAGAATAGCATTCGATTTGTCGGCATTGAGCGTGCCATAGGTCATGTAGGCGATGGTCAGTGTCGGCAGCGCGTGGCCGCCATCCAGCAGCAGCGGCCTGTCGGGGCCAAAGCTGATGGCCTGGCCCGGATCGCTCTCGGGCGCCACAAGGGGACGCAGAAATTTCGGATTGGCGGATTGTGCCATCTCACACTCGCTTGCCAGACCGGGGAGGATCGATTTGCTAAGGCCGGCTTGCCCCCCTGTCAACGAATCCCGCACGCTAAGCGGTGCATGGCACCCATTCTTTGCTTTTGAGGGCGCCCGCGCCTATGACTTCGCCCCGAAAAAATGAGCCCTTCCGCCTTTCAAGCGACGAACGAGAGACCGCCCATGAGCAATAACGCGCAGCCAACGCCCAAGCCCGGTGTCCTCGATATCGCGCCATATGTCGGCGGCCGCAGCCATGTGGCAGGGGCGGCAGAGGTGTTCAAGCTTTCCTCCAATGAAGGGGCGCTTGGCCCCAGCCCCTTGGCGGTTGAGGCCTTTATCGCCGCCGCCGCCCAGATGGACCGCTACCCCGAAGGCAGCGCCCATGTGTTGCGGGAGGCGATTGGGGAGGCTTATGGGCTCGATCCGGCCCGCATTGTCTGCGGCAATGGCTCCGACGAGTTGCTCACCATGCTCGCCAATGCCTACTTACGCGGCGGCGACGAGGTGGTGTTCAGCGAGCATGCCTTCCTCATCTACAAAATCGCCACCCTCGCCAACAGCGCGATACCTGTGGTGGTGGCGGAGAAGAACCGCAAAGTCGATGTGGATGCCATGTTGGCGGCCATGGGGCCGAAAACGCGGCTCGTTTATCTTGCGAACCCCAACAATCCCACGGGCAGCTATCTGACGAGCGAAGAATTGCGTCGTTTGCACGCTGGCATGCCCGCATCGGCGCTGCTGGTGATCGATGCGGCCTATAGCGAATTTGTCCGCCGCAACGATTATTCATCCGGCATCGAAATGGTGGCCGAACACGGCAATGTGGTGATGACGCGCACTTTTTCAAAAGTCTATGCGCTGGCGGGTTTGCGGGTCGGCTGGGCGTTTTGCCCCGCTTCGGTAGCCGATGCACTCAACCGGATTCGCGGGCCGTTTAACGTCTCTTTCGCGGCGCAACAGGCAGCGGTTGCGGCTCTGAAGGACCGCGCCCATCTCGATGCCGCGGTGGCGCATAATGAGCACTGGAAAGTAAAACTGACCGACGGCATTCGCGCGCTGGGACTTGGCGTCGATGATACGGTCGCCAATTTTATTCTGGTGCACTTTCCCAAGACACCTGGGAAGACCGCGCAGGATGCCGATGCGTTTCTATTCGCGCGTGGGGTAATCGTGCGGCAGGTCGGCTCTTACGGGCTGCCCGATGCCTTGCGCATCACCATCGGCCCCGCAAACGCCAATGAGAAATGCCTGGCCGCGCTTGAACAGTTTGTGAGGGGCGCATGAGCGCGCCCGCCCCGATGTTCGGCAAGGTGGCGTTGATCGGCATCGGCCTGATCGGTTCCTCCATGGCCCATGCGATGCGCAGGGCGGGGCTTGCGGGCCACATCGCCGGTTATGCCCGTAAAGCTGAAACGCTGGAGGCGGCACGCAAGATTGGGTTCGCCGACAGCCTGCACAGCGATGTGGCAGATGCGGTGCGTGATGCCGATCTGGTGGTGCTGGCAACCCCGGTCGGCAGTTTCGGCGCGCTGGCGCAAAGCTTTTCCCCTGCGCTGAAACGGGGCGCGATTGTCAGCGATGTCGGCTCGGTCAAAGCCGCCGTGGTGCGCGATGTCGGGCCGTTCATTCCGCAAGGGGTGCATTTCATCCCGGCTCACCCCATCGCTGGCACCGAACAATCCGGCCCCGAGGCTGGCTTTGCTGAATTGTTCGATGGGCGCTGGTGCATTCTCACCCCGCCGCCGGGCACCGATGAGGCGGCTATCGCGACATTGCGCACCTTCTGGGAAGGCTGTGGCAGCAATGTCGATGTGATGGATCCCAAACATCACGATCTGGTGCTGGCTATCACCAGCCATCTGCCGCATCTGATCGCCTATAACATCGTCGGCACTGCCGATGATCTCGAAGCGGTGACTGAAGGCGAAGTGATCAAATATTCCGCGGGCGGCTTTCGCGATTTCACCCGTATTGCGGCGTCTGATCCCACCATGTGGCGCGACGTGTTTCTCAACAACCGCGATGCGGTGCTCGAAGTGCTGGGCCGGTTCAGTGAAGATTTGAGCGCGCTGCAACGGGCGATCCGCTGGGGCGATGGTGATGCGCTGTTCAGCCTTTTCACCCGCACCCGCGCGATCCGGCGCGGCATTGTCGATGCAGGACAGGACAGCGCCGTTCCCAACTTCGGCCGCAACCCGAAACCGGATGCCTGATACAGATAGCTAATACAGTGGCGCGCTTTCGAACTGCGTGACGCCGAAGGCCTTTTGTTCAAACCGTCCGTTCAGCGCGTGTTCGCTGTCCAGCGTCATGCGGCCTTTGGTGGTGGCGGCGGCCTTGTCTTTTGTCTGTACGCTGACGAGTTCGACCCGCCCTTCGCCGCCGCGCCACGCTTCCAGAACGGTGCGCCAGTCGGCATTGCCCGACAAAAGCCCTTTGAGGAATTGCGCCATGGTGATGCGCGCCTCGATCCGGGCCGATTTCAAGGCGCTCTGCCCCGGCACGGTGATGTCGTCACCGAACATGATCAGATCCAGCGCATCCAGTTTCGGGTTGTGGCGCAGGTGAAATTCCAGATGCGCCGCGCGCAGCGTCGGGGACGCCAGCGCCACCAAAACAATATCGGTGCGTGACAGGCGGCCATCATCGGTGATGGCATCGCCGCGTACGCTGCCGGGCAAAAAGGCAAAGCTCTGCAGTTTGGCGGCACTATCGAGCCAGGATACGGTCTGCTTACCGCCGGCCTCGAACACGATCTTGCCGTTGCCATAGGTCAGTCGGTGCAGGGCAAAGCCTTCGCTGTGCCATTTAAAGGCGCGCGGGCCTGCAAAAGAGAGGCGGAAATCCTTGAACGTGGTATCGACGCGAAAGGGGAAGCCGCCAATCTGGCGCTCGCCATAATGCAGGGTGATGCCGGGGGCGATCTCGCGCCCGTTCAGCGCATCGACCTGCCGGGTCCAGGCATCGGCGGCGCGAAACCACTGCACCCCCACCCCCACCACGAGGAGGACGAACAGGCAAATCGGCCCATACAGGAAGACGCGGCTGGAATAGCGCATGGCCCCGTTTACCCGCAGCGCGAATAGCCGCAAGCCACGCAAGTGTCGCATCCTTCGATCTTCACGAAACTCGGGGAACTGCAACGTGGGCAATACCGCGCAGAGGCCCCTTCAGCGGCCACCGCCACGGCCCTGCGCTGATCGCCTGCGAGCGGCGCTTCTTTGGCCGCCATAAAGCCGATATCCACCAGATGCCGCTCGATCACCTCGCCAATTGCTGCCAGCAAAGACGGCACATAACGCCCGCCCATCCACTGCCCGCCGCGCGGATCGAACACCGCCGTCAACTCATCGACCACAAAGGACACATCGCCGCCCCGCCGGAACACTGCGCTCACCATGCGTGTCAGCGCCACTGTCCAGGCATAGGCCTCCATGTTTTTCGAGTTGATGAAAATTTCGAAAGGTCTGCGCCGTCCGTCCTGCGCGATGTCGTTGATGGTGATGTAAAAGGCGTGATCGGAATCCTGCCATTTGATTTTATAGGTCTGCCCCACAAGCGTCTCGGGCCGGTCGAGCGGGCGGGTCATGTAAACAACATCGCCCGCGATGTGGGGCACCGCTTGCGGCACGGCCGCGGTTTGCAGCACCGCGCCGGTGATCGCATTGGGCCGATAGGTGGTGCAGCCCTTGCACCCCGTTTCATAGGCTTTCAGATAAACATGCTTGAACGCCTCGAAGTCGATGTTTTCCGGCACGTTGATGGTTTTCGAAATCGAACTGTCGATATGTTTTTGTGCCACGGCCTGCACCGCCAGATGATCGTCCGGTGTCAAGTCTTGCGTGCTCACAAAATAATCCGGCAATTCCGCTTCCGCGCCGAAGCGGGCGTGAAAGGCCCGCCAGGCATAATCGCTCACCTGTTCTTCGCTGCGCGTACCATCGGGCTGCAACACGTTGCGGGTGAAGCTATAGGCAAAGACGGGCTCAATTCCGCTCGACACATTGTTCGCGAACAGCGAAATCGTGCCGGTTGGTGCGATGGAAGTGACAAGCCCGTTGCGTATGCCATGGGCGGAAATTTTCTCGCGCACCGCCGGGCTCAGGCGTTGCACAAAAGGCCGCGCCAGAAATTCCTGCGCGTCGAACAAGGGAAAAGCGCCCTTTTCCTTGGCCAGATCGGCAGAGGCGTCATAAGCCGCCTCGGACAGCACCGAAAGCCAACGATCGATCAATGCCAGACTGTCTTTGGAGCCATAGCGCGCCCGGCAAAAAATCAACGCATCGGCCAGCCCGGTGACACCCAGCCCGATCCGGCGTTTCGCAAACGCCTCGGCGCGCTGTTCTTCCAGCGGAAAACGCGACACATCGATCACATTGTCGAGCAGGCGCACGGCAATCTTCGTCAACCGCGTAAGCTCGGCCTCATCCAGCGCGGCATCCGCCTCAAAGGGCCGCTCCACCAGCTTCGCCAGATTGATCGACCCCAGCAAACACGCCCCATAAGGCGGCAGGGGTTGTTCGCCGCACGGATTGGTCGCGCGAATGGTTTCGCAATAGGCAAGGTTGTTTTGCTGGTTGATGCGGTCGATGAAAATTACGCCCGGTTCGGCGGCGTCATAGGTTGCGCGCATGATGCGGTCCCACAGCGCGCGTGCCTCCACGGTTTTGTACACCTTGCCGTCGAATGTCAGATCCCACGGCGCATCGGCGTTCACCGCCGCCATGAAGGCATCAGTCGCCAGCACCGAAAGATTGAACATCGAAAGCCGCCCGGCCGTCTGTTTGGCATTGATGAACAGTTCGATGTCGGGGTGATCGCACGCCAGCGTTGCCATCATCGCGCCGCGCCGCGAGCCTGCGCTCATGATGGTGCGGCACATCGCATCCCACACATCCATGAAAGAGACGGGGCCAGATGCGTCCGCGCCGACGCCTGCCACCGGCGCGCCGTGCGGGCGCAGGCTCGAAAAGTCGTAGCCGATGCCGCCGCCCTGTTGCAGCGTCAGCGCTGCTTCGCGCAAATGCGAGAAGATGCCGTCCATCGAATCTGCGATGCGACCCATCACAAAACAGTTGAACAGGGTGACGCTGCGCCCGGTGCCTGCACCCGCCAGAATACGCCCGGCGGGCAAAAAGCGGTGCCCGGCCAGCGCCTCGGCGAATGTGTCGGCCCATTGGCGGCGCAAGGCGGGCGCTTCGGCAGCGGCGGCGGCCTGTGCCACTCGCGCCCAGCTTGCCGCGACATCGCTTTCGAGCGGCGTGCCGTCGGCGGCTTTCAGCCGGTATTTCATGTCCCAGATCTGGCGGGAAATATCGGTCATGGTGCTGTTTAATCCGCCAAAAAAGGTGCCCATTAGTATAAAGGCAGGAGGCCCGAAAAGCAAGCTTTGTTCTCTTAATGTTCTTGCCTGCGGACCAGCGGCCGCGCTGGATTTCCGGCCACCGTCGAGCCTTTTCGGACATCGCGCGTCACCACGCTGCCCGCGCCGATGATTGCGTCAGCACCGATGGTTACCCCCGGCAGGATCAGCGCGCCCCCGCCGATCCAGACATTGCGCCCGATATGCACGGGCCGTCCGAATTCCAGGCCTTTTGCCCGCAGCACCGCTTCACGCGGATGATCCGCGGTGAGAATCTGCACGCCCGGTCCGATTTGCGTCTTGTCACCAATCTCGACCGCGACAACATCCAGCACCACGCAGTTGAAATTCAGAAAAACGCCCGCGCCGATCCGCAGGTTGAATCCATAATCGCAGTGAAAAGGCGGCCTGATGCTTGCGCCCGCGCCGACATGCCCAAGTCTTTCGCGCAACAGTGCAAAGCGTTCCGCCGGTGAACACGCGAGCGATGCGTTGTAGCGCCCGAGCCATTCATGGGTGGCGTGCTGCAGGGCTTCGATCTCGGTGTCGGCGGCGCTGTAAAGTTCGCCCGCCAGCATTTTGTCTTTCTCGCTGCGCATCGTCCGGCCTTTCTCAGGCAGGCGGCGCAAGGCCTTTTTCTGCCAGCGCCGCCCGGCCCTCTTTGATAAGCCCGGCAGCCGCGGTTTCGATCCCGCTTTCGAGCGCAGGCATGAAGGCTGCGCGTTTCAGCCCCGGCGCAATGGGGGGGAGGAACTCCACAAGCACGCTGCCAGGCATTTTCAGAAAACCGCCTGGCCCGGTCCAGAACAGGCCGGAATTCAGCGCCACCGGCGCGCAGGGAACGCCAAGCTGGGTGTAAAGCCCCGCAACGCCCGGCTTGTAATCGGGGACCGCGCCCGGTTTTTTGCGCGTGCCTTCGGGGAAAATCAAAACGCAGCGCCCGTCGGCCAGAACGGCTTGCGCATCCGCTGCCATTTTGCGCAACGCACTGGCCTTGCCATCGCGATCAATGGAGATCATCTGCGTCTTACGCAGAAACCAGCCGTAAAACGGAATCCGCCCAAGCTCGCGCTTGAACACGATGGCGGGTTTGCCCAGCAGCAGATAGAGCGCCATCGTATCCCACATGCTCATATGTTTGGCGGCGACCAGCATGGGCGTGGCGGGTGGTGTTCCGCGCACCTCCATCCGCATACCGGCAATCACCTTCAGGCCCCACAGGGATGCGCGGCACCAGAGCAAGGCCCCGGCGCGCAACAGGCGCGGCGGCAACAGCAGCAGCGGCAAAAATAAAAGGCTGAGCACCGTCGAGACTGTGGCGAACCAGACAAAGAACACCGCAGAGCGCAGGAGAACCAGCATCATGTTTCTGTGTGCTCCGCATCTGCTTTTTGCAGCAGCGGCCACACCACCACATTCATCGTCCAGCTTGCGAGGAATTTGGCATATTCGCTGTTCAGCAAGCGCAAGCTGTGCGGATGGCGCCACCAATGGGTGAAGTCGAGATTTTCCGGCTGCACCGGAAAGGGCTGCAACGCCACGTTTGGCATGGCCGCGGAAAATTCCGTGAGGGTGCGTGGCATATGATAATTCGCGGTGACCACGATCAGGCTTTTATAACCATGCTCAGCAGCCCATTCGGCGGTCTCTTGCGCATTGCCATGGGTGTCGGCGGCGACGAAGCCCAGATCTGCGCAGCAATCAAAGCGCGTCTTGCCATGGGCCAGCCGCTTGATGTCGGCCTTGGTGGCGGACAGATCGACGCCGGTGATCAGCAGCCGTTTGCCCAGTTTCTTTTCCAGCAGGGCCGCCGCGCGGTCCACCCGCAATTCCCCGCCGGTCAGCGCCACAATCCCATCGGCGCGGTGCAAAAGCGGGGCGGCCTTCTGCACATGGTTGGCAAACAGGAGCAGCCCTGCGCCGTAACCCAGCACGGCCAGCACGAGAAGCGAGGAAAAGCTGCGCATGTCAGTAGATTTTCCGCAAAGCTGCCATCACCGACAAGCGTGTGGTGATCCAGGCAATGCTGCTGGCCCCCAGCGGTACGGCGGCAAGCCATAGCGCCTCCAGCGGTTTGAGCGCCATGGGCGGCAGAAAGGGCAGGGCTTCATAGCCCGCCATTTCCAGCCCGCCCGCTGCAACAAACACTGCCGCCGCAAGCCCCGCCCCGATGGTTGCGGCCGCCAGCGCCGATAAAAAATAATGCCGCTCAAAAGCCCGCGCAATAAAGCCGGGATGGGCGCCCATCAGATGCAGCAGTTCGACGATTCCGTGATGGGCCTGAAGCCCCGCGCGCGTCGCAAAGGTCACCGCCGCTGCCGTCGCAATCGCGATCAGCAGCAAAATCCCATAGCCCGATAGCATCACCGTATTGGCCAGTCCCTTCAGGCGGTCGATCCATTGGCTGTGGTCATCCAGCACCGCATCGGGCACGGCGGCTTTGAGGTCGCGTTTCAGCCGTGGCAGATCCAGCGTGGCCCCAGGCGAGAGCTTGGCATCAATCAGGCGGGGCAGCGGCAGGTCGGCGACAATGCTGTCGCTCCCGAGCCAAGGCTCCACCAGTTTCAACGCATCGGCCCGGCTCATCGGCGTGATCACCGCAATGCCGGGCGTCGCCTTCAACACGGCTATGGCGCGCGCCGAATCGCGGTCGAGCGCGGGCTCGGCCTCGCCGGTCAGGGGCGGGAGAATCTGCACGGTCACCTGGCCCGCAAGACCGGCCCGCCAACCATTCGCCGCCCGGTCCGCCACCAATGAGGCGCCCAGCGCCAGCGCGGCGAGAAAGGCCATCACCGCGATCATCAGATCGAGCGGCCCCGCTGCCGAATCGCGCGGCAGAATCCGCAACCGGCTCAGCATCATCGGGGGCGCGGCGTGTTTGCTCATGGCCGTGTCGCCCGCATATCGACCAGCCGCCCATCCACCAGCCGCATCTCGC
>DATJDE010000192.1:0-12718 GCA_035497595.1 Rhizomicrobium sp.
GGTGAGCACCATGACAACAAAAATCAACCAACACCTGTCATTCCCGGCGAGGCGCGCAGCGCCGAGGGAGTTCCAGCGCCAGCGTCGGAACAACCCAGGTGGTCAGCACACAAAGCTATCTCACACCCGCACTCCCTCATCTTCGCAAAGCACCACGCGGCAGGGAATGACAATTGAGATCACGGGGGGACTGTCACAATGAGCGAACTCAACACCACAAAAAATCCTACAGCAAATCTGCGCTGGCACCTGCTGACAACAGCATCCGCTCTCGCACTGCTCGCTAGCGTCGTCGCAGGCGGCGCTGCAAGCGCAAGTGAAACAGACCGCCCCACCGTCTGGTTAGAACTGGGCGGATCCTTGCAGCGCATCGGCGGCGGCGAAGCCCCGTTCGCGCCGGACTTCACCATCAATAGCGCTGGCCTTCCCTTAAACAAGGTTTCACCACTCAGCTTGCAAAGGCTGCCGCGTTACGCCGTCGATGGAGATGCGAGCATCTCCATCTCGCCACAAGGCACAGACTGGAGCTTTGTTGCGGCCGTCCGGTACGGGCGATCGAATGGGGCGAAAAATCTGCACCAGCAGGCGCACTATACAAAAAAAGTGACGAACGGCCGCGCGCCCACAGACCCGAAATACTTTGCGTTCAACGCTCCCTATACCAATTCCAACCATACCGAAGTCGATGCCAGAGAATCGCATCTGATCCTCGATTTCAGTGCAGGCAAGGATATTGGCTTGGGCCTGTCCGGTGGACAATCTGGCTCAAAGCTTTCGCTCGGGCTTCGCTATGCGCAGTTCACAACAAACATGAATACACAGTTTTACTCTATGCCCGTTCAATATTTAGCGCCGAACTTCTATGACTCCACCAAAAACTGGAAGCACAGCTATTTTGCAGACTCACATATCGACAGAAGTTTCCGTGGCATAGGGCCGTCCCTGTCCTCGGAAGGTAAAATCAAAGTCGCGGGCAATCCTGAGACAAGTGAATTGTCAGCGGATTGGGGCATCAATGCTGCCGTACTGTTCGGTCGCCAGAAGGCCGACGGCTATTATCAAAGCGCCGACCACTATCTCAAAGGCGATCCAGCCTCTGGCGGCACCTTAACGATCACCGCCAAAAATACCCCGCTGAATCATTCCCACAAACGCATCGTCCCCAACCTCGGCGGCTTCGCAGGTGTCACTTTCAAATCCGACAACGCCAAGGTCAGCTTCGGCTACCGCGCCGACATATTCTTCGGCGCGATGGATGGCGGGCTTGCCTCACGGGACAACCGTGATCGCGCCTTCCACGGTCCCTTCGCCAAGGCAAGCATAGGCCTCGGCGGGTAGTTATATGAAAAATATCCTTATATAGGTCTTGAAACCTTCTGATGGGCATCATATCTTACTTCTGAAATAGCAGAGGTCAGATGCCCATCAGGCTTTCAACAAAGCCACACCGTATCGCAAGACCATACAGGGCAAGGGCGCGAGCTTGCGCGCCACCCAAGCGGCTCAGGCCGCGAAGCCCGGGGGACAAACCAAGGTGCGGATGCCGGTTCGTTTGAGCGGCCGTCGCCCGCCCGCCAAAGTTTGCCCGTGCAAAGGCGAGCCGTACCCAAAGACAGATCACTAAAAGGGTGCCTCGCCTTTTCCCGTTCTAAGGTCTGCACTTGGCTTCGTCTTCTGTATGCAACAGCGAAAAATATATTTCACCTGCACAGAAAATTGACATTGTTGTCACTCGTGCATTCCGCAACGCAAAAAAATCACAGCTTTAAGCCGATGTGCGGCTGCACATTAAAATGTTCGGCATGATCCTTTCGATCAATATCCATCAGGCCATTAGCGGTTTTTTGCAGCGCCACAAAAGCAGCCGCGCAGCACCGTCACACATTTGAAAGCAATGGGGTGCGACAACTGTTGCCTGTTTCACACGCTCCAAAAGCATCGTTTCGCCAACCCATTGTCGGCCAAAAGCGAGCCTCTACTATGAAGCGCGAACACACTAACGCAGGCCAAAAAGTTCCAGGGGAGATTTACGCATGTCGTTTCATCGTCCGCGGGCCAGTCACTCAACCACGTTTATCGGCGCGCTGCTCATAACCAGCGCCTTTGTTATGCCAGCGCTGGCGCAAATCGAAACAGTGGTCGTCACCGCCGAAAAGCGATCCGAAGATGTGCAATCGGTCCCCATCGCCGTCACGGCCTATTCAGCAGAAGATCTTGCCGCCCATCAGGTCAACGAATTCAAGGACATTCAGTTTTCCACGCCCAACGTCTCTTATACCAAGGGCAACTTCACCGGCTCCAACTTCCAAATCCGCGGCATCGGCCTGACCGGCGTCGGCTATGACGCCGAAGCGGGCGTCGCGGTGCATCAGGACGATGTGTTTCTGGTCAATCCGCCACTCGCCGAAGCCAATTTCTACGATCTGGAGCGCGTCGAAGTTCTACGTGGCCCGCAGTCCACCCTTTATGGGCGCGGCGCGACGGGTGGATCCGTCAACATCATTACCGCAAAACCCCAATTGGATAGTTTTGCCGCTGCTGCTGAAGGCAGTTATGGCAACTACAATTCGTCCGAGCTCAAGGGCATGGTCAACATCCCGCTCATCACGGATGTGGCGGGCCTTCGTCTCGCGGGCGATTGGGTGCGTCACGACGGCTATACAACGAACATCGCCGATAACAGCAAGATCGACAGCCAGGACACATACTCGCTTCGTGGCACCTTGCGCTTCAAACCTACTTCCGACACGACGATTGATATAACCGGTGCTTATTCGCACGAAGCCGACAGCAAGATGCGTGCGCGCAAGCAATATTGCGCGACCGATCCGACCGGCATACTCGGTTGCCTCCCGGACGAACTGAACGGTGGTGTCGTCAATCTTAATTCGACGCTGGCGACCATCGCCTCGAGCAAGCAATCCATGGCGTTGCTTGGCAACTCGATTAACCCGGCTTTGGTGCCGCTTTTCCAGCAGATGGGATTGTTCGATCTGCAAACCCAGCCGACATTGCCTGCACCGCTTGACGTCTTGAATCCGCCAGACCTTCGTAAAGTCAACACCGATTTCACGCCGACCTATCACGCGCGTGATGAGTTCATAGCGATCAACGTCAAGCAGCGGGTGACTGACTGGCTAGATGCCACCTTTGTCGGCGGGTACGATTATCACGCCACATTCTCCCAGGAGAGCTATAACAATGTGGGTGGCCAGCCCTTCACGGTGGCGCAACTCAATGCAGCGCATGCGGCCCTCACCACGGTTTTAAGCACTCTGCCGTTTGGCGGCCCGGCCTATGCGTCGAATTACGATTTCTTCTTCTCGCAACCTGGGGCTCTGCCCGTCTCCGGTGTCGGCGGTCTTGGCATCACAAGCGGCAATATAGGCGGGTACTTCAATCAGGTCTCTGCCTCTGACCAGTCCGACCTCTCTAGCCAGCAATATTCGGCAGAACTGCGCTTCAATACCAATTTCGAAGGGCCGTTGAATGCCATGGTTGCGGGTTATTATTTGCGGGCGACAAGTCACGGCAGTTACTACGTTGTCGCTAACACATTCGACTATCCGTTCATGATCGTGGGCGCAGTGCAAGGTGCCTTGGGTCCGTTCGCTGGCCTTCCCGCTGGGCTCTGCACCAATGGCTGCATCGATCCGGGCTATTACCACAATGACGGGACGTTCAACGGACTGACATCGAAAGCTATTTTCGGTGAGGTTTACTTCGACGCCATTCCCGATGAATTGAAATTCACCGCGGGCTTGCGCTTTACCGATGACGAGAAAAATCAAACCGGCCGCATCTTCATTTTCCCGGGCGTTGTGCCTCTGGGAACGCCAAGTGAAGCCGCCGCCGCCGAGCAATTGGTTGCCCGTGGCGCAGCCGATTTCGATGCGTCGGTCCCAGGTAACCAATTATATCAAGTCAACAGAGTCTCGTTCAACAAGTGGACGGGGCGCTTTGTGGCAAGCTGGTCACCGAAGCTCGATTTCACCGACAGTACCAACATCTATGCCAGCTATGCGCGCGGCTATAAGGCGGGTGGCTTCAACCCGGGCATTCAGCCCGATCTGCAAGCTATCATCGGTGTTCCGGCGGCTTATCTGCCGGAGAGTGTGAACGCCTTCGAGCTGGGGACGAAGAATATCATCGCCCAGGCTATCCAGGCGAACATTTCGGCTTGGTATTACGATTACAAGAACTTGCAGGTTTCGACGATCATCGCCAACACGTCGGTCAATCAGAACGTCGATGCCAAGCTGTGGGGATTTGAGGGCGAATTCCTCTACGCACCCACCGACACACTCCAGTTCAATCTTAATATCGGCTACACGAACTCCAAGATCGGGGACAGCCAAATTGTGGATCAGCGCAATCCGACCGCGGGCCGTTCTGATGCCGTCTTGATCAAGGATGCCATTCTGGGGGGCTCGATCTCTCA
This sequence comes from Rhizomicrobium sp., assembly GCA_035497595.1. GTDB lineage: Bacteria > Pseudomonadota > Alphaproteobacteria > Micropepsales > Micropepsaceae > Rhizomicrobium. Next base: position 4,442 of record DATJDE010000192.1, read on the forward strand.
GAATTGCGTGCTCTATATGATCAACGGGCAAACACTGTCGCCTGCTGACAACGCGGCGTTCCGTACTGCGACCGGCGGTCTGTTCTTTGCCCCGCCCGGTGGTTCTTCCGCTCTTGCCGCTCATGGCGTGGCGCTGGCCAACTATGGTGCCTGCGCGACGGCTGGCGCGGCGGCGATCCCGGAAGCGGCGCTCAACGCTTTCGGGTACTCCAGGATCGATCCGAAAGATCCGGGCGCTGGCGTTGCCATTGCGGGGGTAAAACAAAGCTTGTCAGGCAACGAATTGCAGAACACTCCACCGTGGACGATCAGCGTGGGTGCACAATATCGCATAGATCTTGATGGCGGTTATTCGATCACCCCGCGCGCCGACTTCTACTGGCAGGCTGATATGTGGGGCCGCATCTTCAATACCAGGGCCGACAAGATAAAATCCGGAGAGATGACCAACGCTCTCATCACCTTCAGCGCCCCGGAAAATGCCTGGTATGTTGCAGCCTACATCAAGAACGTGTTCGACGAGGCCAATGTGACGGGCGAATATCTGACCAGCGCAAGTTCGGGTCTCTATACCAATCTGTTCCTGAGCGATCCGCGGACCTTCGGCGTCAGGGTCGGGGCGAACTTCTGATCGTTTGCTCTCGTCAATCTCAAGGGCGCCGGGCAACCGGCGCCCTTTTCGTTACAATCGGTCAGGCCGGAGCCACGACGCCATAGGCATTGGGTACAATGCCAAAAATCTCATTGCGGATGCGCGCAAAGTCATACCCAGGCGGCAGCTTGCCGGCCAGTTCCAGCATTAGCGCCCCATGGAGCGCCGCCCACACCACCGTCCCAATCAACACCGGGTCACCTTTGATGATCCCCGCCCCGATCAGATCTTCAAGATGCTGCGTCAGCGTCCGCCGTGCTCGCGCGCCTGCGCGCACCAGTTCGGGATAGATCTCCTCATGGGGCTGCGAAACATCGAACATCAGCTTGTAGGCTTGGCCATGGGTGCGCGCGAAATGCTCATAGGCAGTCCCCACGGCGGTGCTGCGCTCCACCGGCGTCGCGCCGCTGGCATAAGCCTGCTCCAATGCTTGCGAAAACAGGTCGAACGCGCGGGTGCGCACGGCAGCCAGAATATCGTCCTTATCCTTGAAATAGCGGTAGGGCGTCATCGGGCTCACCCCCATAACGGCCGCAAGCTGGCGCAAGGTGAAGCCATCGGCCCCTTTTTCCGCGAACAGCCGGGTGGCCACCTCACACAGGCGGTCACGAAATTCCTCGACCTCTGAAGGGCTTAGGCTACGGGGCACGAATCTTTATCCTCATCTCTTGCGGGTCGTTATATCTTACATTATAAATTTACATCGTATAATATGCACGTGGAGGTTAGCCATGAACGCACCTGTCCGCATCAGCCCCTATCTCAGCGGAAATTTCGCGCCGCTGCACAGCGAAGATGACTTCGCCGATCTTCCCATCAAAGGCGCGCTGCCGCGCGAGCTTGCGGGCCGCCTCTACCGCACCGGTCCTAACCCGCAATTCGAACCGCGCGATGAGAATTATCACTGGTTCGCGGGCGACGGCATGCTGCATGCCCTTCATCTCGAAAACGGCAAGGTGAGCTATCGCAACCGCTATGTTCGCACCCCCAAATGGGAGCTGGAGAATAAAGCAGGCAAGGCGCTGTTCGGCACCTTCGGCAATCCCATGACCAGCGATCCCGATGTGATCGGCAAAGACAGCGGCACCGCAAACACCAACATCCTCTATCACGCCGGCAAATTGCTGGCGCTGGAAGAAGGCCATCAACCCTTCGAGGTCGATCCGAAATCCCTCGCCCCGCGCGGCTACATTCCCTATGCGGGCGATGCGCACCGCTTCACCGCCCATCCGAAGATCGATCCCGAAACAGGCGAGATGCTGTTCTTCGGCTATATGGCGGGGGAAGACTTCTTCAGTAAATCGGTCGCTTTCGGCGTGGTCGACAAAAGCGGAAAAGTCACCCGCCTCGAACGGTTCGATGCGCCCTATGCCGCCATGATCCATGATTTCATAGTCACACGCCGCCATGTGCTCTTCCCGGTGCTCCCTCTCACCGGCAGTCTCGAACGGGCCATGCGCGGCGAGCCGCCTTTCGCCTGGGAGCCCGAGGTCGGTGCCTATGTCGGTGTTCTCGCACGCACAGATAGCGTCAATAAAATTCGCTGGTTCAAAACCGATCCCAACTACGTCTTCCATGTGATGAACAGTTGGGAAGAGGGCACAAAAATCTTCGCCGATGTGATGGAATATCCCGTGGCGCCACTCTTCCCCAATGTCGACGGTTCGCCCGGCAAAGATACCGCGGCGACCCTGCGGCGCTGGACCTTCGATCTGGCGGCCAAGACCGACACCATCACCCGCGAAACGCTGGATGACCTGTCAGGCGAATTCCCCCGGATCGATGATCGCAAAGCCGGTCTTGCCTATCGCCATGGCTGGTTCGCCGCCCAATCCGACCCGAAGGTCTTTGCCAGCTTCAACACCATCGCTCATCTCGACCTGACAACCGGCAAGCGCCAGGTTCACAAATTCGCCCAAGGCGACGTGACCAGCGAGCCGGTTTTCGTGGAGCGCAGCCAGGCCGAAGGTGATGGCTGGATTCTCGCGGTGGTCTATCGCGGCAATGAAAACCGCAGTGATCTTGTGGTGCTGGAGGCGCAGGACATCGCCAAAGGCCCCATCGCCACTGCCCAATTGCCGCGCCGCGTGCCCTTCGGCTTCCACGGCAACTGGGCACCCATCGTAGGCGACTGAGACAAGTATGCGGGCGAGCCCGTCTCGCCCGCACCGCCTTTTGCCGCCATAGTCACGCCATGCGAATCGTTGCGCTTGCCTTGGTCCTCGCCCTTGCGCCGCTCTCGGCCAGCGCTGAAATCCTCTCTTACTGGGTGCAGCTTGCGCCCGGCGGCGCGCCAGATGTGCGGGCGGTGGTCAGCGATGCGGCCTGCCCGTCCTTGCGCATCGGCGACACGCACGTAGCGCTGCAAACCCGCGCCGAACCAGACGGAAAATTCCCCCGCGTGTGCAGTCTCGTCCTGCCCAAGGGTACAAAAGCGGCCAACCTCATCAGCCCCTCCGCACAGGAAATTCCGCTGCCAATGCCTGTGGCCGCGCCCAACCGCATTCTGGTGCTGGGCGATACAGGTTGCCGTGTCACCGGCTGGACTGTGCAAGCCTGCAACGATCCTGAACATTGGCCCTTCGCGCGCATCGCCCAACATGGTGCCGCGCTGAAGCCCGATCTGGTGCTCCATGTCGGTGACTATCTCTATCGCGAAACGCCCTGCCCCCGCAGCAAGGCCGATCTCTGCGGCGGGAGTCCTTCAGGCGACAATTGGGCAACCTGGGCTGCGGATTTCTTCACCCCCGCCGCTCCCATGCTGCGCACCACCCCCATCGTGCCGGTGCGCGGCAACCATGAAGATTGCAACCGTGCTGGGCCGGGATGGCTGCGGCTGTTGGGGCCTGCCGCGCCCAAGGCCAGTTGCGATGGGCATATCCCACCTTACATGGTGCCACTGGGTGCGATGAATCTGGTGGTGATGGACAATGCCGACGCGCCCGACAGATTGGTCGATCGCGCGGCTGCGGGCGTTTATCGCGCGGAGTTCCGCAGCCTCGCAACGCTGAGCCCCGCACCGATCTGGCTTGCATTGCATCGCCCCATCGCGGGTGCGGTGCGCCTGTTCGGCCTCAGCCTTGGCGGCAACCGCACCTTGATCGCCAGCCTCGATGACCAGCGCGTGCTGGCGCCGGTCTCGCTGATGCTCTCAGGCCATATCCATACATTCGAAGCGATCAACTACACCGAGGGCCAGCCACCCCAACTCATTGCAGGCAATGGCGGCGACAAGCTCAACAGTGCCTTCTCCAATCTTGCCGGCGTCAATCTTGGCGGCTGGCGGGTGAAGGATGGCATTTCGCTTCCCGGATTCGGTTTTCTCCTGATGACCCGGCGTGACACAGATTGGCGTGTCGATGCGCATGACGTCGATGGAACCATCACCCGCGTCTGCAGCTTTGCCGGTGGTCGGCTGGAGTGTCCGAAATAATCGCCATCCGTATGGCTGCTGCCATTCTGCCGTCAAAATTACACGCAATGCTGCGGGCTGTTTGCGGGGAGGAAGACGTGCCGCTACGCTTCTCCCGCTGACCGGCGCTCGCCGTCATGTCCGGGGAAAACCATGAAACGCATTTTCGTTGTCACCGCTGCGGTAGGTTTCGCCGCGCTCGCAGCCGTGTTCGGAGCCTGGCAGGCCGGTCTCATCGGAACGGGCGAAAATGTGCCAAACGGCAAATCAGGCGGCTTTCTTTCCGACCTCATCAATCCGCAATCGCCGCAGCACTTGGCCGAAGCGCCCGAATTCGCCTTCCGCCGTCTGGAAATCGATACCAGCAAACCGCGCGCCGAAGCCTGCCTCGTCTTCACCCGCAAGCTCGATGCCAGCGGGCGTACCCACTATGAAGACTATTTCACCGTCGATCCCAAAACCGCCACCGCCGCGCGCATCGCAGACGACCGGCTGTGCCTGGCCGGGTTCGACTTCAACAAGACCTATGCCCTCACCCTGAAAACCGGCCTGCCCGCAGCCAACGGTGAAAAGCTCAACTCTGCCGAAACCATTGCCGTCGAGTTGAAAGACAAACCCGCATTGGTCAGCTTCACCGGCGGCATCATTCTCCCGCGAGACAATCGCGATGGCGTGCCGGTGATGACCGTCAATGTCCAAAAGTTGTCGCTCAAAATCATCCGCGTCGGCGACCGCCTGCTCTCCCAGCTCGAAAGCGGCGTGCTCGACCAGACCGCGCTCTATCGCTGGGACGAACAGCAACTCGAAAACAATCAGGGCTCCACCGTCTGGACCGGGACGATGGAGGTGGCGAGCCAGCCCAACGGCACTGTCACCACCCTCATCCCGGTGAATAGCGTGCTGAAGGACAAGCCGCCGGGCGCCTATGTCCTCATCGCCAGCGATGCCAACACAAAGAAAGATGAAAACGACTACAGCCCCGTCGCCGCGCAATGGGTGATCGCCTCCGATATGGCGCTCACCAGCTTTCGCGGCGCCAGTGGCCTCAGCGTCTTCGTCCGGTCCTTCGCCAGCGCCAAACAGATCGAAGGGGTAAAGCTCACACTGGTCGCGCGCAACAACGCGATCCTCGCCACCGCCACCACCGACAATACGGGGCGGGCCGATTTCGGTGCTGGCCTCATGCGCGGCAAAGGCGGCGACGAGCCCGTGGTGGTGATGGCCTATGGCAGCGCCAAGGATTTCAGCTTCCTCGATCTGCGCCGCCCGGCCTTCGACCTGACAGATCGCGGCGTCGGTGGCCGCAGCACGCCCGGCCCGGTCGATGCGTATGTCTATACCGAGCGCGGCGTCTATCGCCCCGGCGAAACCGTGCAGGCAACAACGCTGTTGCGTGACCGCGTGGGCAAAGCGGTGGATGCGCCGCTCACTTTGATCGCCACCCGCCCCGATGGCATGGAAGTGGCGCGCAAAGTGGTGCCCGGCGCAGCGTTGGCGGCGGGAAGCGCCGTCTGGCCGCTCAGCCTCAATGCAAGCGCGCCACAAGGGCGCTGGCAGATCGCAGCCTATATCGATCCCAAGGCCGAGCCCGTGGGGCGCGTGCAATTCGATGTCGCCGATTTCGTGCCCCAGCGCCTGAAAGTGGCGCTCACACCGCTGGAGCCGGTGCTGCATCCCAAAACAGGTTTCACCATCCGCGCCGAAACACGCTTTCTCTATGGCGCCCCCGCGGCCGGGCTTTCCGGCGATGGCGAAGCGCGCATCACCCGCGATCCCAAACCCTTCGCCGCCTACGCCGATTATCATTTTGGCCGGGTCGAAGATGCGTTCGAAGATGTTCTCGTCACCTTGAACGTGCCGCAAGCAGATCGCAGCGGCATTAGCCTGGTCACTGGCCGGATCGATGAACTCGCCGCCACCACATTGCCGCTGAAGGCGGTGGTGAAAGTGGCGATGCATGAACCCGGTGGCCGCACCACGGCAAAAACCGTCGAACTGCCCCTGCGCACCAGCGACGTGCTGCTCGGCCTGCGCCCCAATTTCACCGGCGGCTCTGTCGGTGAAAATATCCGCGCCGGTTTTGACGTCATCGCCGTCGATGCCAATGGCAAACGCATCGCGCGCGATGGCCTGACCTATAGCTGGCTGCGCGAAGACACCACCTATCAATGGTATCAGGATGGCAATCAGTGGAAATATCAGGCCGTCACGCGCGACCGTCTGATGTCCGGCGGCAGCCTGTCGGTTCAGGCTGGCGCGGTGGCCAAACTGGCGCAAGGATTCGGCTGGGGCGCTTACCGCCTTGTCATCACCGAGCCGAAAAGCGGCGCTTCGGCCTCTTATCGGTTTTATTCCGGCTGGGCCGCCAATGCTGCAGGCGACCGCCCGGATCGAATTCCGGTTGCCGCCGACAAACCCAGTTATGCCATCGGCCAGACCGCGCGCGTCTCGATCAAACCGAATGCGGATGGCCGCGCGCTGGTGGTGGTCGCCGGTGACCGCGTGTTCTCCTCCCAACTCATCCGCACACCGAAAACAGGCGCCACCATCGACATCCCGGTCTCGGCGGATTGGGGCGCTGGCGCTTATGTCTTGGTCACCCACTATCGTCCGCTCAACGAAGCAACGGGCCGCGAACCGGTGCGCGCCATCGGCGTCGCCTGGCTTGGTGTGGACAATAGCCAGCGCACCTTGGGCGTCACGATCGGCGGCGCGCAAAAACTGCTGCCGCGCCAGCGCGTATCCCTGCCGGTCTCGATCAAAGGGCTTGATCGCGGTGAGGCCGCTTTTCTCACTCTGGCGGCGGTCGATGAAGGCATCCTGCAACTGACCGAATTCCAGTCGCCAGATCCGGTGTCTTATTATTTCGGCAAACGCCGGCTGGGCGTCGGCATGCGCGATGATTATGGCCGCCTGATCAAAGCAGAAAAAGGCGCCATCGGCTCTCTGCGTGAAGGCGGGGATTCTTTTGGCGGCCGCTCGCTCGCCGTGGTGCCCACCCGCACCGTGGCGCTGTTCTCCGGCCTGGTGAAGGTCGATGCAAACGGCAACGCGGCGGTGCCGGTCGATCTGCCAGATTTCAATGGCGAACTGCGGCTGATGGCGGTCGCCTTCACACCAACCAAACTCGGCCATGCGGAGCGTGCGCTCACCGTGCGTGACCCCGTGGTGGCCGATCTGGCCCTGCCCCGCTTTCTCGCGCCGGGCGATCACATCTCGGCAGGCCTCAATCTCGACAATGTGGAAGGCAAACCCGGCAGCTACAGCATCACAGTGCAAACAAGCGGCCCGCTCGGCGTCGAAGGCGGCGCCCAAAGCCTCACACAAACACGCCAGTTCAAAGCAGGCGAGCGCGCGCTATTGCCGGTCGGCCTCACCGCCAAAGCCACTGGCATCGGCCATATTTCGGTGAAGGTGAATGGGCCGGGCCTCAACCTCTCCCATAGCTGGCCCATCGAAGTGCGCAGCCCCCAGCGCGACATCGTGCAGGAAGACATCGCCGCCCTGCCACCCAAAGCAAGCTACAAAGCCAACGCAGCACTGCTATCGCCCGTCATCGCCTCCACCGCCAAGATCGCGCTCACCGTGTCGTCATCCGCCCCGGGCTATTCCAATGTCGCGGGCCAATTGCGCTGGCTCGACAAATATCCCTATGGCTGTCTCGAACAGATGGTGAGCGCCGCCACCCCGCTGCTCTATTTCAACGATGTCGCAAAACTCGCAGGCCTGCCCACCGATCAGGCCTTGCGCGCCCGCATCCAGACCACGCTCGACCAGATTCTCGACATGCAGAATTATGGCGGTGATTTCGGCATGTGGGGGGCTGGCAGCAGCGCCGATTCCTGGGTCAGTGTCTATGCACTCGATTTCGTGGTGCAGGCCAAAGCCAAAACCTATCTCGTGCCCAATGAAGCGTTGCGCCGCGGAGCAGACTGGCTGCGCCGGACAGCAGCCTCGGATTCGCAAGGCGACAATGCCCGTGCCTATGCCTTCTATGTCCTGGCACGGCTCGGCCAGTTGAACCTCAGCGACCTGCGCTATTTCAGTGACACGCGCGGCCCACAAATGAAAACCGCCATGGCCGCCGCCCTCACCGGCGCGGCTGCCGCCGATGCAGGCGATCAAAGCCGCGCCACGCTCCAGTTCAACCGCGCCCGCACATTGTTGCTGGAAGCAAATGACGCGCGCTACAGCAGCGCCGATCTCGGCTCCC
>DATJDE010000193.1:0-3691 GCA_035497595.1 Rhizomicrobium sp.
GAGACGCCACACTTCTGGGCGACACCGATGTCGGTGCACTGACATTTGACTGGGGCGTCAACGCAGCGGCTCTGTTCGGGCGACAGAAAGTCAGCGGTGCGCACGAAACCCGCGGCATCTATTTCAAAGGGCAGGGTACAACCACTTTGCGCACCAATGTGCCCGTCACCCGCAGCCGCTCCGTCGTCATTCCCAATGTGGGGGCGCTTGCGGGCCTGTCTGTCCGCTATACCAATGCCAAATTCAGCCTGGGCTACCGCGCCGATTACTTCTTCGGCGCAATGGATGGCGGGGTAGATGTGCGTAACACCCATGACCGTTCTTTCCACGGCCCCTTTGCCAAAGTCAGCATCGGATTGGGTGGGTAAACGAATTTACCCTCATCGGGCGGCGATCAACAATCGCCGCCCATTTGATACCTATGGCCGGTCTTGGTCGTGGTCGGTGGAGATCGTTACGAAATTCTCCGGCACGGTCTCCGAGCCCTCGCTGCGGTCCCGATAGAGGGCTGCGCGCGCGAGCAGCATCAGCGTGATCGGTGTCGTCAGCGTCACGAAGATCGCGATCAATATCTCGTGAACCATCGGCCGGGACTGCAGTGTCGAAAAGCAGATCATCGAGGCGATCAGAATGCACCCGGTGCCCAGCGTCGTGCCCAGTGTCGGCGGATGGATGCGATCGTAGAAATTATCGAGCCTGAGCAGCCCAATCGCGCCGATCAGCGTGATCGAGGCGCCCAGAAGGACGAACAAGCCCACGGCAATGGCGGCCCAGAGCGGTAAATCGGGAGCCTGGATCATTCGATGACCTCTCCGCGCATAAGAAACTTGGCGAGCGCCACCGTACTGGCGAAGCCGAGCAGACCGATGACGAGCGCGCCTTCGAAAAAGAGCGTGCGCCCCGTTTGAATTCCGTAGGTCAGGAGCAGAAGCATGCCTGCGGCATATATCACGTCCATGCCCAGAACCCGATCTTGCGCGCGCGGCCCCCGCACAATGCGCAAAGCTGCACACCCCATGGCGAGCGCAAGAAGTACCTGCGCGGTGGTGATGGTGAGTGCGAGACAGAGCGTGATCATACGAAGATCTCCAGCAACAGCCGTTCATAGCGGTTTTTGATAAGCGCGATCCATTCCGCCTCGTCGACCAGGTCGAGCACATGGATCAGCACGATGTGGCGCTCCGCGTCATGCTGCAGCCATAATGTTCCGGGCGTGGCTGTGATGATGATGGCGAGGGTGGCCAGCGCATAGGGGCTGCGCAGCCTGGTTGGAAATTGAATGAAGCCTGAGTGCTGTGCGGGTGGGCGAAAAAGTACGATCCTGGCGACAGCGATGTTCGACCGCACGATGTCGACGAACACAATCCCCACCAGTTTGAAAAGCGCCATGCCGAACCGGATCCGTTGCCGTTCCGGCTTGAGCGTCAGCATGAGCCGGGAAACGAGGAGCGCAATCACCACGCCCAGAAGAACATGCCCAGGCGAGAAGCCCGTCAGCAGCACCCACATGACAAAGAGGGCCGCCGTCAGCAGCGGAAAGGGAACAATACGGTTCACGGCGCGCCCCCGCCGATGCGCGGCGCATGCAGCACCGCTTCGATATAGGCCGAGTGATCGGCAATCGTCGTCGCCGTCGCCTCCATGTAGAGAAAAACCGGACCGGCGCAGATCATCAGGGCGAGGCAGGTGCCGAGCAACAACCCGATGGGCACAACTTCGATCACACTGAGGCGCACGCGGGTGTCTTCGGCGGGCGTCCACAGCAGGTCGATGCCGGCGCGGGTCAGGCCGATCAGCGTGGCCAGGCCCGAACAGATGATGAGGCCAATCAGAACCCAACTTGTCGGAGTGATGGCCGCGTGCCGGAACAATGCGTCGATGATCGCAAACTTGGCGATGAAGCCCGACAGCGGTGGCAAGCCGGCCAGCAGCAGGGTGCAGAAAATGAAGCCACCGCCAAGGATCGCGATGGTTCCGGGAATGACAATGCCGATTTCATCTTCCCCTCCTTCCTTGGGTGCGCCGGTATATTCGTCATCGAATACCGGTTCGGCGATGCCGGTGATCATGTCCTCTTCGTCGGCGTTGCGTTCGACCGGCTCGATGATGAGGTAGAGCGCGGCCACCGCGAGCGTCGAAATGACGAGGTAGAACAGGAGTGCAGCCATGAGCGCATGGCCGCCGATGCCGATGGCGGCAAGCAGCGTGCCTGACGAGACCAGCACATAGTGACCGGCGATCCGGGTGAGCGTGCGTGCCGAGAGAATGCCGATCGTGCCGAACAGCATTGTCGCGAAACCGGCCCAGATCAGCCAGGTGTCTGCGAAGCCCGCGGCGCCCCCCGACGCGTCGCCGAAAAGCAGCCAGGAGAGGCGCAGGATGATGTAAATGCCGACCTTCGTCATCACCGCGAACACCGCGGCCACCGGCGGCGCCGCCGCTGCATAGGTCCGCGACAGCCAGAAGCTGAGCGGCCAGATACCGGATTTGACGAGGAACGCCGTGCCCAGGATCGCCGCGCCGCCCTCCACCAAAGCGAGGTCTCCCGGTGGAACCATCGCAATACGCTGGGCAAGGTCTGCCATGTTGAGTGTGCCGGTTGCGGCATAGATCATCGCCACCCCGATCAGGAACAGCAGCGAGGTGGCAATGTTGATCGCGATATAATGCAGGCTCGCACTGGTGCGCTCCGTACCCGAACCATGCAGGAGAAGACCGTAGGACGCTGCCAGCAACACTTCGAAGAACACGAACAGGTTGAAGATGTCGCCAGTGAGGAACGCCCCGTTGATCCCCGCCAGGAGCAGCAGAAACAGCACATGAAAGCGCGGACCAGAGCGGTCCCACCGGGCGATGGCATAGAAGAGGGCGGTGAAGCCGAGCAGACTGGTGAGCAGCAGCATCAACGCCGAGAGGCGGTCGGCCACCAGCACAATTCCAAATGGTGCCGCCCAGTTGCCGAGCAGGTAGACATGCGGTGCCGATGCGGGGTTAAGGCCAAAACCGTCCGTCACCAGCCATAGCAGCATGATAGAGATGGCGATGAGCGCCGCTGTCGTGACCAGGCTGAGCACGCGCTTCAGGGTGCGCCGGCGCTCGTCGAAGGCGAGCAGCAGGGCACTGACCGCCAGCGGCAGAACGATAGGCGCGACTGTGAGATGCTGCATCCAGTCGCTCACAGGTCGCCTTCCTCACCATCGACGTGGTCGGTGCCGGTCAGGCCGCGCGAGGCAAGCAGGACAACAAGCAGCAGCGCGGTCGTCGCGAACGAGATGACAATCGCGGTGAGAACCAGTGCTTGCGGAATTGGGTCCGCATAGAGGGTGGGGTCAACAGGCCCGCCTCTGCCCACAATCGGGGGCGCATCGGTACGCAGCCGTCCCGCCGCCAGAATGAAAAGGTTGACCGCATAAGACAGTAGCGACAGGCCCAGGATGACCTGAAAGGTACGGGGCCGGAACAGCAGCCACAGTCCGGAAGCTGTCATGGTGCCGATAGCGAGGGCGAGCACGATCTCCATCAGCCTGTTTCCTCCTCTGCGCTGTCCGGCGATCTGGCTGTTCGTGGTGACCGGATCGACTGATGGGCCAGTGCAATGAGAATGAGCGCCGTCGTGCCGACGACCACAGCGAAAACCCCGATGTCGAACAGCAACGCACTGGCCAGCGGTATTTTCCCAATCAGCGGCAGT
>DATJDE010000194.1:0-13724 GCA_035497595.1 Rhizomicrobium sp.
CTCAACCTTCATGCGCGGCGTGAGCTTTCCGGAAAGACCCGGAATATCAATCACTTCACGCCCTGTCAGGTTATAATCCTTGCGCGTTTTGCCCTCTTCGAAGACGAAGGGCGCAACGCCCATGCCGACAAGGTTGGAGCGGTGAATACGCTCGAAGCTCTCGGTAATCACAGCGCGTATGCCCAAAAGCTTCGGCCCCTTGGCCGCCCAGTCGCGCGACGAGCCGGTGCCATATTCCTTGCCACCAATCACCACCGCAGGCACGCCATCGGCCTCATACCGCACGGCAGCATCGAAGATCGACATTTCTTCGCCGTCGCCTTTCGGGTCCGCATAATAAACGGTGTTGCCGCCTTCGCGCCCGCCCATCATTTCGTTGCGGATGCGGATATTGGCGAAGGTGCCGCGCACCATCACTTCATCATTGCCGCGCCGCGAGCCATAGGAGTTGAACTCCGCCACCGGCACACCGCGTTCGAGCAGATATTTGCCAGCGGGTCCGTCTTTCTTGATCGAGCCTGCGGGGCTGATGTGATCGGTGGTGATGGAATCGCCGAACAGCGCCAGAACGCGCGCGCCCGTAATGTCGCTGCGCGCGCCCGGTTCGGCGGTCATCCCGTCGAAATAAGGCGGGTTCTTCACATAGGTGGAGGCCGGGTCCCAGCTATAGGTGTTGCCTTTGCGGACCTTGACCTTCTTCCAGTTCTTGTCGCCTTCAAACACCTTGCCGTAGCGGGCGCGGAAGCTGGACGCTTTCAGCGACTTGCGGATGGTGGTGGCGATTTCCTGCGGGCTCGGCCAGATGTCGGCGAGATAGACCGGCTCATTGTCCTTGTCATACCCCACCGGCTCTTTGGTGAGGTCGAGATTGATCGAGCCTGCCAGCGCATAGGCCACCACCAGCATCGGGGATGCGAGATAGTTCGCCCGCACCAGCGGATGGACGCGGCCTTCAAAGTTGCGGTTGCCGGAGATCACGGCAGCAGCCACCAGATCGCCTTCATTGATCGCATGGGTGACGGGATCAGGCAGCGGGCCGGAATTGCCGATGCAGGTGGTGCAGCCATAGCCGACAAGCTGGAAGCCAAGCTTGTCGAGATAGACATTGAGGCCCGCTTTTTCGAGATAATCGGTCACGATCTGGCTGCCCGGGGCGAGCGAGGTCTTGACCCAGGGGCGCACTTTCAAGCCCCGTTCCACGGCCTTTTTCGCCATCAAGCCTGCGCCGACCATCACATTCGGATTCGAGGTGTTGGTGCAGGAGGTGATGGCGGCAATCACCACATCGCCATGGCCAATCGATACTTCCGACCCTTCAAGCTTCACGCGGCGATGCGCATCAGCTTCCTTATCGAAGGTGTTGATGAGGGCGGAGGCGAATTCGTTCGCCGCATTGCCAAGCGACACCCGATCCTGCGGGCGGCGCGGGCCGGCAAGGCTGGACTCAACCGTATCCAGATCAAGCGACAGCACATCGGTGAACACCGGGTCCGCGCTCGTCTTGGTGCGGAACATGCCTTGCGCCTTGGCGTATTTTTCCACCAGCGCCAGACGGGCCGGTTTGCGCGCGGTGGCCTTGAGGTAACGCAAGGTTTCCACATCGATGGGGAAGAAGCCGCAGGTGGCGCCATATTCGGGGGCCATATTGGCAATGGTGGCACGGTCTTCCAGCGTCAACGCATCAAGGCCGGGGCCGAAGAATTCAACGAACTTACCGACCACACCTTTTTTACGCAGCATTTCAGTGACGGTCAGCACCAGATCGGTGGCGGTGACACCTTCGCGAATTTTGCCGATGATCTTGAAGCCGATCACTTCAGGAATCAGCATCGAAATCGGCTGGCCCAGCATGGCCGCTTCCGCCTCAATCCCGCCGACGCCCCAGCCCAGCACCGAAAGCGCATTGATCATGGTGGTGTGGCTGTCGGTGCCGACCAGCGTATCGGGGAAAGCGTATTCGACGGTCTTCTTGGCTTCCTTGATTTTGCGCGACCACACGGTCTGCGCCAGATATTCCAGGTTCACCTGATGGCAGATGCCGGTGCCCGGCGGCACAACGCGGAAATTGGCGAATGCCTGCTGGCCCCAGCGCAAAAAGGAATAACGCTCGCCATTGCGCTCATATTCCATGGCGACGTTCTTCTTGAACGAATCCTTGCGGCCGAAATTATCCACCATCACCGAATGGTCGATGACGAGATCGACTTCAGCGAGCGGATTGATCTTTTCCGGATCGCCGCCAAGATTTTTCATCGCATCGCGCAACGCAGCCAGATCGACCACGGCGGGCACGCCGGTCAAATCCTGCATGAGCACCCGGGCCGGGCGGAACGCGATTTCGCGGTCGGAGGTCTTTTTGCGCAGCCAGCTCACCACGGCCTTCACATCGGCGGCGGTGACGGTTTTTCCATCTTCGTGGCGCAGCAGGTTTTCCAGCAGCACTTTCAACGAATAAGGCAGCCGGGACACGCCTTTAAGGCCGTTCTTTTCGGCGGCGGCGAGGCTGAAATATGCATATTTTTTACCGGCCACAGTCATTGTGCGGCGGGATTTGAAACTGTCGAGGCAGCGCGTCACGGAGGATGCCTTTATAATAAGGTGGGGGATCTGGGCGTGGTTTAGAGCATGATCCGCCAAAGGGGAAGCCGGTAGTGCACCAGATGTGCGCAGGCTGGCTCTGCAAGCGGTGCATCTGTGAACAGTAAGCCATGGATTTTGTGAATGAGTCGCAACTGAAAGGCGTCTTCAATGGAAACGGTTCTGGTGGAAAAAAACGGTCCGGTGACCACTGTCATCCTGAACCGGCCAGAGGTGCGCAATGCCGTAGACCGCCCCACGGCGGAGGCACTGGCATCCGCATTTCTGGTGTTCGAGCATGATCAAAACGCGAAAGTCGCCGTTCTGTGTGGCGCGGGCGGGACATTTTGCGCAGGCGCCGATCTCAAAGGCGTTTCAGACGGGCGCGGAAATCTGCTGACGCCGCCCGCCACAGCCCCCGAACCGTTGGCCACCGACGCGCCTATGGGGCCGACGCGGATGGCCCTGTCCAAGCCGGTGATCGCAGGCATTTCGGGCTTTGCGGTGGCAGGCGGGCTCGAACTGGCGCTGTGGTGCGATTTGCGCGTGGCGGAAGATGATGCGGTGCTGGGCGTGTTCTGCCGCCGCTGGGGTGTGCCGCTGATCGATGGCGGCACGGTGCGGCTGCCCCGGCTGATCGGCCAATCGCGCGCCCTCGACATGATTTTGACCGGCCGTCCGGTGGGCGCGATGGAAGCCTTCGCCATGGGGCTGGTCAATCGCGTGGTGCCCAAAGGCGCGGGCCGGGCCAGCGCCGAACAGCTTGCCGCCGAGATTGCGCGGATGCCGCAGCTTTGCATGCAGGGCGACAGATCATCTGTATACGAACAATGGAATCTTCCCATGGGCCAAGCCATGGCCAATGAATTTTCCCACGGGTTGAAGCCGATCTCGGCGGGGGAAACGCAAAAGGGCGCCGCCGCCTTTGCCGGTGGAAAGGGCCGAAAGGGCCGCTTTGACGATATCTGACCAGCGGCAAATGTGAATGAATGCCTGCCGTCCAAAGCGGGTTAGACTGCAGTCCATATTATTGCCTGATTCGAGACGTTACTTTGCCGTACCGGGGTCGTCGGTGCGGCGCATTTGCCGGATACGCGGTCGATATGAGACGAATTTCAATCTTCGGTTTTTTGGCGTTCGGCCTTCTCTTGAGCGCCGCCTCCCCTGCTTTGGCGGGCGATTCACTTTCAACCAAGCTGGAAGCACGGCGGGTCGGCATCATTGAGCCCGGCACCTATCAGGCCGGGGAACATGTGACCTTCACCCTCGCCCGCTGGAACGACAAATATCTGCTGCGCTTCAACGGCGATCCGGAAATCTATGTGCTCTATCCCAGCTCCACCACCATGGGCGGGCGCATCCTGAAATATGACACCACCCGCACCGCGATTTCGGTTTCAGGCTGGGGCGGTATCACGGTCTATACCGATGCGCGGCCCGCGGGCCTTCCGGCGATGCGCGCCGATGAGCACGATCCCGCCTTTCCGTCGGCACGGCCCACAAGTTTCCGCGAGCTGCGCAACGCAGCCAAAGATGAAAGCGCCCATCTGTCCTATACGCGCACGGTGAAGATCACCTTCCTTGCCGATTGGGACAGGCTGGCCCAACATCCCGCCGTCTGGGCACAGGCCTTTCAGGCGATTGAAAATACCGGGCGCGGCATCGATCGCTTCACCGCCAACACCAAGGGCCGCGAAATCGTGTCACGCAAATTGCGCGCCGTGCGTTTGCAGGACGGGATGCGCCCCGCGATTGCAATTTCCGGCAAGACGCTGCTCGTCACCTTCGATGCCAGCAAAACCTATGCCGGCCGCCCATCCTCGCGCGCCATTCTGCATGCGCTGGGCCACATGCTGGGGCAGGACGGGAATTAAACATCTTATTCAACGCGGCGAAAAATCTTTCGCGGCGAGTTCAAACGTCGAAAATTCAAATCCCGGCGCAACGCTACAGCCGACAAGTGTATAATCGCCCAGCGTGCGCGCCGATTGCCAGGCGCCCGGCGGCACCACGACTTGCGGTTGCTCGCCCACTTCGATGCGCGGCCCCAAGATAAAACGCTGCACGCCACCGTCCTGCGCAATGTCGAGCTGGAGCGGCGCACCGCGATAATAGTGCCACATTTCCGCAGCATCGATGCGATGCCAATGCGAAACCTCGCCAGCCGTCAGCAGAAAATAAATCGCCGTGGAATGGGCACGGCCCGCCAGCCCCGCAGAATCGCGAAAGGTTTCGCGATAATGGCCACCTTCGGGATGCGGCAGCAGACGCAAGGCACGAATAAGGCGCTCGGATTCGGTCATGCTTTGGCCCGGTGATGCTGCGATACGGCTTGTAACATTTGCACTAAAGGAATGGGGGAGTAATTTGGCCCCATCGTCGCCGCCCTTTTCACCTGAGAGGACCGAGGGATGACCATCGTGGACCCGGCAGATGCCGCGCTGATCGCGCGCGATGACGATGCGCTTGGCGCAGCCCGCATTGCCGATGCCGCAGCCCTGCTCGCCGGGGACACGCAAGCCTTGCGCGATTTTTTCACCACGCTGACGGCCAATGCCTCCCCCGATGATGTAACCCGCCTCACCCCGCAAGGCCTTGCCGCCCTGACGCGGCAGATTTTCAACCGGCTGCACATGCGCCGCGCGGGCGAAACGCTGGTCGAGATTTTCGATCCGCAAACCGAATCCGCCGATTATCCGCGCCATGAAAGCGTGTTGCTGGCGGTCAACGACGACAGCCCCTTTCTGTTCGATTCCACGCTGGGGGAAACCACCGCAGGCGGCGCGCGCATTCGCGCGGTGTTTCACCCGATTTTCAAAACCCGCCGCAATGGCACGCAGCTGCGCGAAAGCGTGATCGTTCTGGTGCTGGATCCTTTGCGCGAGTCCCAGGCCCGCGCGCTGGAAGACGGCGCGCGGCGCATGTTCACGCAGGTGCATCTTGCGGTGCGCGACTGGAAGGCGATGCTCGCCCATCTCACCGATACGATCCAGACCCTGAAATCGAACCCTTCGGACATTGCCGCCGACGAGTTGGCCGAATGTGTGGCCTTTCTCGAATGGCTGGTGGCCGATCATTTCACCTTTCTGGGCGCGCGCGATTATATTTATGCCGATGCCGGTGGCGGCAGCCTGAAGCCGGTGGCCCAATCGGGGCTTGGCCTGTTGTCGGATGTGGAGGCCCGCGTGCTGCGGCGCGGCGCCGAACGCGAAATGCTGACACCGCAGGTACGCGCTTTTCTCACCCAGCCGTCGCCGCTGATCATCACCAAATCCAACGAACGTGCCCGCGTGCACCGCCATGTGCACATGGATTATGTCGGCGTGAAAATTTTCGACGAAAACGGCAGGCTGAAAGGCGAGCGCCGCTTTGTCGGGCTGTTCACCTCCGGCGCCTATAGCCGCCGCCCGCAGGATATTCCGCTGCTGCGGCTCAAGGTGCGCCGCGTGCTGGAGCAGGCAGGCTTCGACCCCGCCAGCCATGATGGCAAGACGCTGGCCCATATTCTCGATACCTATCCGCGTGACGAGCTGTTCCAGGTGGCCGATGACGATCTGTTCGCCACCGCCATGGGCATTTTGCGGCTGGGCGAGCGGCCCAAAGTGCGGGTGTTCGTGCGCTTCGACCGCTTCGACCGTTTCGTCTCCGCCCTCGTCTATGTGCCGCGTGATCGCTATGACACCGCAGCACGCGAGAAAATCCACGCCATTCTGGCCCGCGCCTTTCACGGGCGCATGTCGGCCTCCACGCCGCAACTGGATAATTCGGTCCTGGCGCGGGTGCATTACATCATCGGCCGCAACGACGGCGCGCGCCCGCCTGTGCATGTCCATGCGCTGGAAGACGAGATCGGCCGCGCCATCCGCACCTGGGAAGACGGCTTTGCCGAAGCGCTGGCCAGCGTACATGGCGAAAGCGATGGCTTGCGCCTGTTCCACAGCCAGCAAAACAGTTTCGGCGAACGCTACCGCGATACTTTCACCCCGGAAGACGCCGTGTCCGATCTGGATGAGCTGCTGGCGCTCTCGCGCAGCAAAACCGGGGTCCGGCTGAAGGCGCGCGTCTGGCGCCGCCACGATGATGAACACACCGCCCTGCGCCTGAAGCTCTATGTCCTTGGGCCAATGTTGCCGCTTTCCGCCTCACTGCCGATTTTTGAAAATCTCGGGCTCAAAGTGATTGCGGAGGATTCCTACCCCGTCACCCTGCACAGTTCGGATGACTGGTCGGGCGAGGCCGCGGTGCTCGATCTGTCGATGGAGCGCGCCGATCAGGGGCCGGGCGATCTGGGCACCATCAAACAGCCGCTGGAAGATGCGTTTCACGCCATCGTATCGGGCGATGCCGAAAGCGATGGCTTTAACCGGCTGGTGATCGGGGCGGGTCTTGGCTGGCGCGATGTCACCATCCTGCGGATGATCGCAAAATTCATTCGCCAGGCCGGTTTTGCCTTCAGCCAGAATTATCTGGAACAGGCCCTGGCGCGCAATGTCGATATTGCCGGGCTTCTGGTGGCGCTGTTCCACGTCCGCAACGATCCGCTTGCGGCAGATGCGGCGGCGGCTGACACCATCCACGCCCGCATCAATGCCGCGCTGCACGATGTGCCGAGCCTGGATGACGACCGCATCATCCGCCGCATGCGCAACATCATCGCCTGCACCTTGCGCACCAATTTCTATCAGCCCGATGAACACGGCGCGCTCAAGCGCGTCATCGCGCTCAAGCTGGACTCCCAGAAACTGGACGAGCTGCCCGCGCCCCGCCCGCTGGTCGAAATTTTCGTCTATGCGCCGGAGGTGGAGGGCGTGCATTTGCGCTTCGGCCTTGTGGCGCGCGGCGGCATCCGCTGGAGCGACCGGCGGGAAGATTTCCGCACCGAAGTGCTCGGCCTGGTGAAAGCGCAGCAGGTCAAGAACGCGGTGATCGTGCCGGTAGGCTCGAAAGGCGGTTTCTACCCCAAGCAATTGCCACTCAACTCTACGCGCGAGGCAGTGCAGGACGCGGCCATCGCCGCCTATCGGCTATTCATCGGCGCGCTGCTGGATGTGACCGACAATATCGCCGCCGATGGCCGCATCGTGCCGCCCGCCCATGTGCTGCGCCACGATGGGGACGATCCCTATCTCGTCGTCGCCGCAGACAAAGGCACCGCAAGCTTCTCCGACATCGCCAATGCCATCGCCGAGGCACGCGGCTTCTGGCTGGGGGACGCCTTCGCCAGTGGCGGCAGCCGGGGCTATAACCACAAGAAAATGGGCATCACCGCGCGCGGCGCATGGGAGGCGGTGAAACGCCACTTCCGCGAACTGGGCCGCGATATCCAGAACACACCCTTCAC
Source organism: Rhizomicrobium sp. (assembly GCA_035497595.1). GTDB lineage: Bacteria > Pseudomonadota > Alphaproteobacteria > Micropepsales > Micropepsaceae > Rhizomicrobium. The sequence goes on from DATJDE010000194.1 coordinate 7,919, forward strand.
AGTGATCGGCGTCGGCGACATGTCGGGCGATGTGTTCGGCAATGGAATGCTGCTGTCGCGGCAGACAAGGCTGCTCGCCGCCTTCGACCATCGCCACATCTTCATCGATCCCGAACCCGACATGGCGAAAAGTTTTGCCGAGCGGGCACGGCTGTTCGCCCTGCCGCGTTCAAGTTGGGAGGATTACGACACAACATTGATCAGCAGCGGCGGCGGCGTTTTCCCGCGCGGCGCCAAGGAGATTACGCTCACCCCCCAGATCAAGGCGCTGACCGGCCTTGCTGCGGAAACAGCAACACCGACAGAGCTGATCTCAGCGCTGCTCAAAGCACCGGTCGATCTGTTGTGGTTCGGCGGCATCGGCACCTTCATCAAAGCGGCCGATCAATCCAACGGCGATGTGGGTGACCGCGCCAATGATGCGGTGCGGATCAGTGGCGGGCAGGTGCGAGCCAGTGTCGTCGGCGAAGGGGCCAATCTCGGCGTCACCCAGCAAGGGCGCATCGAATATGCGCTGGCGGGCGGACGCATCGATACCGATGCGATCGACAATTCGGCCGGCGTCGACACCTCCGACCATGAAGTGAACCTGAAAATCCTGTTCAGCGGCCCGGTACGGCGCGGTGAACTCTCGCCGGACGCGCGCGACGCGCTGCTGACCGAAATGACCGATGACGTCGCCGCCCATGTGCTGAAGGACAATTACGACCAGACCCTTGCGCTATCGGTGGCGGGCGCGCGGGCGGTGCGCGATTGCGATGCCTATGCCCGCTATATCCGCGATCTGGAACGGCGCGGCAAGCTCGACCGCGCGGTGGAATTTCTGCCCGATGAGGATGGCTTCGCCGAACGCCACAAACAGGACAAGGGCCTCACCCGCCCCGAGCTCAGCGTGATGCTGGCCTATGCCAAACTCGATCTCGACGCGGAATTGATCGCCAGCCCGCTGCCGGACGATCCATTTTTCGCAAGCGAACTTGCGGGCTATTTTCCGCCCGCCATCGCGCGCCGCCTGCCGCAGGAATTGGCGCGCCACCGGCTGAAGCGCGAAATCATTTCGACCGTGCTCACCAACCGCATGATCAATCTGGGCGGGCCGGTGTTGTTTGCGCGGCTGAAAGAGGTGTCGGGCGCACCGGCCCATCGGGTAGCGCGCGCGGTTGCGGTGGCCGATGGCGCGTTCGGCCTGTCTGCGCTGAAAACGCGGATCGATGCGCTGGATTTGCGGGTTGCAGCCGATATCCAGACCGAGATGTATGGCGACATCGCCGAATTGCTGCGCCGTCTCGGGCTGTGGTTCCTCTCCCATGTGCCAAGCGATGCGCCGCTCGCCGACACGGTGGCGCTCTATCGCGGCGGGGTGGAAGCCTTGCGCGGCCGTTTCTCGGGCCTGATCTCAGACTATGAGGCGCAAGCAGCCGAAGCGCGCATCGCGGCCTTTCAGGCAGCAGGCGCGCCGCTCGATGTTGCTGAAGATGTGGCGGTGCTGCCGCTGCTGGGCTCCGCGCCGGAAATCGCGCTGCTTGCCCATCAGCGCCAATTGCCGATCGATCTGGTGGCGGGCGCCTATTTCGCGGTGGGCGAAACAGTGGGGCTCGATCGTTTGCGCGGGCTCGCCGCACGGATCAACTCGCCCGAACATTGGGACAGGCTGGCAATCCGGCGCATTGTCGATGATCTGTTTGCGGGCCAGCGCGCGCTCACCGCCAAGGCGCTTGCCAAGGCCACATCCGGCACGCGCGCGGACGGTGCAAAAGCGGTGGCTGAGTGGGCGGCGGCCCATGACGATGCGCTCACCCGCGCGCGCGATTTTCTGGCAGAGCTGGAACGCGGCGGTGAGCTTTCGATTGCCAGGCTCACGCTGGCCAACAGCCAGATCCATCAACTGGCGGGTTTATAGGGGGATAGATTCAATGCGGCGGCGGCGTTCTTTCGCTCCGCCGCGGAATCTCCACCGCAAAGACCCAGGCATAGGCAATAGACAGATAGCCCGATGCCAGCATCGACGGCACGACGAAATACATCGCATACGGCGCGCCCGCGATCAGCAACACGCCCGCCACCGCAGGCGACAGCGTGGCAACCGATGTCACAAAAATCCGCCCAGCGCGCCAGCTGCGCCCGCCCATGAAATCGGCGCCGGTTTCGCGGAATTTGCGCGCGAACAGCGTAATGGCCACGAAGAAGGCGAGACCGGTGGCGATAAACTCCAGCCCCAGCACCCAGACGGGTTGGCCCGGAATGAGCGCCGAGACCGCAATGATCAAAAGCTCGAACTGCACGAACAACGCCGCAAAAGCGCGTGCCAGATAACCATCGGCTTTGAGAATGTAATTCAGGGAAATGGTGAGGCCGACGAAAATCAGCCCCGCCAAAGTGGCGCCCACTTGCGCCACCGTATCGAAGAAACCGGCCCAGGCGAGGATATCATCAGGTGTCATCCTCGCCCCCCGGCTTAGTCTCTTTGTTTGTCGCGCAATTTATCGGAAGTTGGTAGCGCCAGCGTGCCAACGCTTCACACTTTTCCGATTGCGCTCCCAATCAACGCGGCGCCATGCGGATCGCGCCGTCAAGCCGAACCGTCTCGCCATTGAAATAGCCATTCTGGATCATCTGCAAGGCGAGGCTGGCATATTCCGGCGGATTGCCCAGACGCGGCGGGAACGGCACTTGCGCGCCAAGGGCTGCTTTCACCGGCTCGGGTGCTGCCGCCAGAAGCGGCGTGTTGAAGATGCCCGGAAGGATCGTGTTAACGCGGATCCCTTCCTGCGCCAGATCGCGCGCGATCGGCAACGTCATGCCGACAATGCCGCCCTTCGAGGCGGAATAGGCGGCCTGACCAACCTGACCATCCACAGCGGCCACCGAACCGGTATTGACGATAGCGCCGCGTTCGCCGCCATCCAGCGGATCAAGCGACAACATGCCTTGCGCCGAATGGGCGATGCAGCGGAACGAGCCGACGAGATTGATCTGCACGATGAAATCAAACGATTCCGTCGGGAAGCGGCGGATCTCGCCGGTCTTGCGGTCGCGGCTCGCGGTCTTGATCGCGTTGCCGGTTCCAGCGCAGTTCACCAGAATGCGTTCCTGGCCAATCGCCGCGCGCGCCTTTTTAAACCCTTCGGCGACGCTCTCTTCATTGGTCACGTCCACGCGGCAGAACACGCCGCCAAGCTCGGCGGCCACCGCTTCACCCTTGGAGGCGTTGAGATCGAAAAGAGCGACCTTCACACCTTGAGCGGCAAGCGCACGCGCGGTGGCCTCGCCAAGGCCGGAGGCGCCGCCGGTGATGACAGCCGAAATTGACGAATTCAGTTCCATGGGTCTTCCTCTCGTGAAATGACAGATTGTCGGGACTTTTAGACCGGAGGCGTCCGCCAGCCTAGAGCACCATCTGGGTCTGCGTCACCACGGCCACCAATTTGCCGTCGCTCCGCGTCAGCCGTGTCTGCCAGACAGAGCTGCGTCGGCCAATATGGATGGGCAGGGATTCGCCCTCGATTGTGCTGCCTTCCTTGGCCGCGCCGATGAAGTTTGTTTTGCTTTCAATGGTGGTGGTACCCGCCGCCCCTTCCGGCAGATTCAGAAAAGCCCCGGTGGCCCCCAGCGCATCGGCAAACGCCATCACCGCCCCGCCATGGAGAATGTTTCCCGCGGTGCAGAGATCAGGGCGCACCAGCAGTCGCCCCCGGACCCGGTCTTTTCCGGCCTCCAAAATCTCGACCCCCATCAAGCGGGGAAAGGGCTGGGCGGCGACAATCGCCTGTAAATCGGTTGGGTTCTGGCCGTGTGACGGGGGAGAATTTGCGGACATCGGCACTCCTTTTGCCGCAGAATTCCAGCATTGGCGCGGTTCCACAACCCGCCCGCCCACGCCCGCCCCTTTTCAAAGGCCCCCACCCGCCCGATATTGAAGGGATGGAGAGCAAAACGGACATTTTGGAGGGGCGCGCGCTGTTGCCCGCCATCGTCGAGCGCAACGAGAAAATCGTGGCGGACGGCTTCTGGACCAAGCTGGCGAAGAAAGCTGGCCGTGTGCCGTTCGCCGAAGATCTGGCGGCCGCCTATTACTGCGTGGCTGATCCGGCGACACCGCCAAGGGTGCGCGGCCTGTTGCTGGCAGCACTCGCCTATTTCGTGATGCCGCTCGATGCCATTCCCGATTTCGTGGCCGGTGTCGGCTTCACCGACGATGCCACGGTGCTTGCCGGGGTGATTGCGCTGGTCTCGCGCTATATCAGCCTGGAGCATCGCAGCCATGCACGGACAGCCCTGCACCTGCCCCCGCGCGAGGATTGATGCGCTGGGCCGATGTGGAAGCGCTCTGCCTGGCACTGCCCGGCACCACGCTGGATCACCCCTTTGGCGATTCGAACGTCTTCAAGGTCGGCGGAAAAATGTTCGCGCTGATCACGATGGAGGGCAAACGACCCGGCGGGCTGTGGTTCAAGGCAGGGGAAACGAGTTACCGCCTGCTGATCCAGGAAGATGGCATCTCCCCCTGCCCCTATCTGGCGCGGGCCCATTGGGTGGCGCTGGACTCGCTCAAGGTTTTGAAAGACCGCGAGATCAAATCTTATCTCAGCCGCGCCCACGGGCTGGTTGCAAGCGGGCTGTCTAAAAAGAAGCGCGCCGAACTTGGGATTGACGTTGTGTTGAAAGACGAAATCTTCGACCCGTTCGCCTGAACGATTCAGCGTACCGAAACGAGCTTGGCTTTCAGCTTGTCGGCGCTTGTCTTGTCATTGCCATGCCCGGCGACAAATTCGACGCCGATGCCGTTTTCATGGACACGCGCGACCCGGCCCGCCATCTGCCCGATCAGCACGAATTCACCAATCGGCGGCCGCACATGGGTTTTCAGCGAGACGCCCGAGAGCGACAGATCCAGCACTTCGCATTTCACCGTTTCGCCATCGGCGCGGGTGAAACGGGTAAAGCCTTTGGCGGGCGCGCGGTCGTGGCGGCGCAAATCGGCATCGGTGACCAGCGTCTTGTTGGCAAACAGCATGAGCTGTTCGGCCACCCGCTCGCGTTTGAGTTGCGTGCATTGAAAGCGCACACCAAAACCACCGGCAGCGCGGGCCACCGCGGTCCCTTCGAAGCGGCCAAAGCCGTCGATATAGATGACGACTTGCGTCTCGGGCTCCATGCCGCCTTCACATTCGATGGCAGCGCCACCGGGCGACAGGTCGAGCACCGTGCACACCGCTTCGCGGTTTTCCGCCGGGACGAACAGCTTTGCGGGCAGATCGACGCGCACGCGCTTGAAGCGCCGGCGTTCGGCCTTTGCCTTTTGGATCACTGGCTCGAGTTCATCTTTCATTGCCAGCGTGAGGGCCTCCCCGGCACCTGTTACATCTTCGCAATCTCAATATTGCCCGAGGACGGTCAACCAATCGTTTACGCGGATGCATTTTACGGCATTTCTTTGCGCGGCGGCTTGGCTTAACCTCGGCAAAACCAAGCGCGCCCACTGACGCGCACCAAAAAGGGGATTACCGGGAATGAAACGTTTGGCGCTGATTGTCGCGGCGGGATTTACGCTGTCGGCCTGTTCCTTTCTGGGGTTAGGCGGGCACTCCGTCATGGACGATCTGGCCAATGCCGAGCCGCAGGGCTCAGCCTTTAACCGGGCGCTGTTTGCCAATTATTCCTACCTCGCCAAATCGTTCGGTGACGTGGAGATTCCCGAAAGCGACGATTACGACCAGACTATCTCCACGACCGGCGGTCTTGCGGGGGCCTATGCCCGCAAAGGGCTCGATGCCGCCAAAGGCATTGATGTGGCGCCCGAACAGGC
>DATJDE010000195.1:0-1634 GCA_035497595.1 Rhizomicrobium sp.
TTTGAGGGCGTTTGCAATCGGCAATGCAACGCCACCTGGGTGGCCCGCACTAGGCGGGCCATGACAGCAGGGGTGTAGCAGTGGTGGAGAGGTCTTCTACGCCAGATCGGCGCGCAGGCGCTGGCGCAGGACGTCGATCGAGACCAACGAGCCTTTGTGTTCGTAGTGCCAGAAGGTCCAGCCGTTGCAGGCGTCGAGGCCCTGCACATGGGCTCCGATGCGGTGGATGGAGCCGCTGGCGTCGGAGCAGACGAGGGTGCCGTCGGCGCGGACTTTGGCGTGGTGGCGTTTGCTGGAATTGTGCAGCACCGTGCCAGGTTCGAGCAAACCGCGTTCGACCACCCAGCCGAAGGGGATGCGCGGTTCGGCGCGTTTGGATTTGGTGACTTCGAGCGCTTCATCGGGGGCGCGCTTTACACCCGCAATGCGTTCGCGCGCGATGCTGGCATATTTCTTTTCGCGTTCGATGCCGATGAACTTGCGCCCCAGACGGCGGGCGACGGCGCCGGTTGTGCCCGAGCCGAAGAACGGGTCGACAATCAGATCGCCGGGCTGGGTGGAGGAGACGATCACCCGGTGCAGCAGGCTTTCTGGTTTTTGCGTGGAATGGGCTTTTTGGCCGTTGGAATCTTTCAGCCGTTCATGGCCGGAGCAGATTGGCATCGTCCAGTCCGAGCGCATTTGCAGCTCGTCGTTCATCGCCTTCATGGCTTCGTAGTTGAAGGTGTATTTGCTGTCTTTGCTTTTGCCGGCCCAGATCATGGTTTCATGGGCATTGGTGAAGCGTTTGCCGCGGAAGTTCGGCATCGGGTTGGATTTGTGCCAGACCACATCGTTCAAAATCCAGAAGCCGAGATCCTGCAGGATCGAGCCGACGCGGAAGATGTTGTGATAGGAGCCGATCACCCACAGCGCGCCATCGGGCTTCAGAATGCGGTGGGCGGCGGTCAGCCAGTCGCGGGAGAAGCGGTCATATTCGGCGAAGCTGGAAAACTGGTCCCAGTGATCGTCCACCGCATCGACCTTGGAATTGTCGGGGCGGCGCAGGTCGCCCTGTAGCTGAAGGTTATAGGGCGGATCGGCGAAGACGAGATCGGCGCTGGCGGCCGGAAGATCGTTCATCACCTCAACACAATTGCCTTCGATCACACGGTCGATCGAGTCTTTCAGCGCACGCGCCATTTTAGGTTCCCCGCCTGAAGTTATCCACTCACAGGCTGAATCGTGATTCGGGCGAGTCGGCGCGTCAAGAGCCTTTGGAATCAAAGACTTGGGGTAGAGTCTGCAAGTTGTCCACATACAACAGCTTGTGGGCGACCGAATGACTCAGGGGGCCGTCTGGGGCGCTTGCGGGGCCAAAAGACGGCGGACGGGGGCGAAACTGCGCCGGTGGTGGGTGCTCGCGCCGAGCGTGCCGAGCGCTTTTATGTGCTCCTCGGTGCCGTAGCCCATATTGGTGATCCAGCCGTAGCCGGGGTGGGCTTCATGCAGGGCGCGCATCTGCCGGTCTCTCGTCACCTTGGCGATGATGGAGGCGGCGGCGATGGAGACGGAGCGGGCATCACCGCCCACCAGCGTATCGCAGGGGCAGGGCAAAGCGGGGGCGTCGTTGCCATCCACCAGCGCGAACATGG
>DATJDE010000196.1:0-6597 GCA_035497595.1 Rhizomicrobium sp.
GGGGCGAGGTTTTCGCTTTCTGTCGCGATGCGCCAGATGCGCTGGACAAAACGCCAGCAGCCTTCGGCGCCTGCCTCCGTCCATTCGATATCGCGTTCGGGCGGGGTATCGGACAGCATGAACCAGCGGATCGTATCGGCGCCGTAAGAGTCGATGATGGATTCGGGGGCCACCACGTTCTTCTTTGACTTGGACATTTTTTCCGAATGGCCGATCGTGATCTCGGTATCGGTGCCCTTGAGGAACGCCTTGTCGCCACGTTTTTCAATGTCTTCCGGCAGAAGCCATTCACCGTTCAGCCCGCGATAGGTTTCGTGGCAGACCATGCCTTGCGTGAACAGGCCCGCAAACGGTTCGTCGACGCCGATATGACCGAGCTTTTTCAGCGCCCGCGTGAAGAAGCGCGAATAGAGCAGATGCAAAATCGCGTGTTCGATGCCGCCGATATATTGATCGACCGGCAACCAGTAATCGGTGGCTTTGCGGTTGAGCGGTTCTTCGGCGTGGGAATCGCAGAAGCGGGCGAAATACCACGACGAATCCACAAAGGTATCCAGCGTATCGGTGTCGCGCAGAGCGGGCTCGCCGCAAGCGGGGCAGGTTGTGTGTTTCCAATGCGGATCGTGATCGAGCGGGTTGCCGCGCGTATCGAATTTGATCTCATCGGGCAATTTCACCGGCAGATCGCTGGCAGGCACGACTCCGCAGGATTTGCAATGCACCATCGGGATTGGGCAACCCCAAGGCCGCTGGCGCGAAACAAGCCAATCGCGCAGGCGGTAATTCACATTGCGTTCGCCCACACCCTGTTGTTCGAGCCGGGTGATGATTTCGCGTTTGGCGCTTTCGATATCGAGGCCATCGAGGAAGCGTGAATTGGCGAGCTTGCCGGGGCCGGTATAGGCTTCATCGCCAATGGTGAAGGTTTTGGCGTCGGCATCGGACGGCACCACCACAGGTGTTACCGGCAGATTATATTTGCGCGCGAAGTCGAGGTCGCGCTGGTCATGCGCCGGGCAAGCGAAAATGGCGCCGGTGCCATAGCCCATCAGCACGAAGTTCGCGACATAGACGGGAAGCTGCCAGGCCGGATCGAAGGGGTGCGCGGCGGTGAGGCCGGTGTCGTAGCCTTTCTTTTCGGCTTTCTCGATTGCCTCTTCAGCGGTGCCGACTTTGCGGCACTCTTCGACGAAGGCTTTGAGTTTGGGATCGCGGGCCGCGAGTTCTGCGGTCAGTGGGTGCTCGGGAGAGAGCGCGACGAAGCTGGCGCCGAACAGGGTGTCGGGCCGGGTGGTGAAGACGTCGAGCTTGCGCGCGTCGCTCAAGGTAAAGGCAAAGCGCAAGCCTTCGGAGCGGCCGATCCAGTTCTTCTGCATCAGGCGGACTTTTTCGGGCCAGCGGTCCAGCGTATCGAGGCCTTGCAGCAGATCGTCGGCAAAGGCGGTGATCTTGAAGAACCATTGCGAGAGCTTGCGCCGTTCGACCAGCGCGCCGGAGCGCCAGCCGCGGCCCTCAATCACCTGTTCATTGGCGAGCACGGTCTGGTCGACCGGGTCCCAGTTCACATCGGCTTCGGAGCGATAGACGAGGCCCGCTTTATAAAAATCGACGAAAAGTTTTTGCTGCTGGGCATAATATTCGGGATCGCAGGTGGCGAATTCGCGGGACCAGTCGATAGCAAGGCCCATCATCTTCAACTGATCGCGCATCGCGGCGATGTTGGCATAGGTCCATTCGCGCGGGTCGATGCCTTTTTCGCGGGCGGCGTTTTCTGCCGGAAGGCCGAAGGCATCCCAGCCCATCGGGTGCAGCACGTTGAAACCCTGCGCCCGCCGGAAACGGGCGATCACATCGCCCATGGTGTAATTGCGGGTATGGCCCATGTGAATCTTCCCCGATGGATAGGGGAACATCTCGAGCACATAGCATTTGGGGCGATCCGATGCGTTGGAGGCCGCAAAGCTGTTGCGGCGCGCCCATTCGGCTTGCCAGTGTTGTTCGGTCTCTTTGGCGTTGTAACGCGCCATCGTGCAAAGCCTTTCATCTGCCCGGCGCAGCATGGCCGGTGAGAGAAGGCTTTAGCGTGGCAAACCCCTAACTTCCAGAACCTTGGCTGGCGAGCCGCAGTTCGCGCGCCCGTGTCAGGATGGCATCTTCCAGCCTGTTGCCGGTTTCCGGGTTGGTCGCGGCATCGGCCCAGGCGGCCCCGTTGCGGGTCTGCCGGAAGACCGAGATTTTGATGCCATCGGCCCGCAGGCGGCGATCGAGGATATAGACCGTGACTTTCAGCCGTTCATTGGGGCTTTGGGGGGCGGCATACCAATCGGTGATGATGACGCCGCCAAAGGGATCGGCCGAGGCCAGCGGCATAAAGCGCAGCGTATCGAGGGCGGCATGCCAGAGATAGGAATTGACCCCAAGGGTCACCTTGCCGCTGGACGAGGAGATCGCCGTGGACCCCGTATCGGGATCCTGCGCGTCGGAGGAACCACAGGCGGACAGCGCGAGCGCGCAGATCATCATGGCAACAAAGCGGATCGGGCGTTTCATCTTTATCCTTCTGGCGCAGACACTGGAGCTTGCTGACATTCGAATAGGATCGTATCGGATTTTTGGATTCGCTTAGTCGAAAAGCCGATTTTCACTTTCCCGACCACGCCTTAGCAGACGCCGACGGCCCCGATGGACGGCTGCGGCTTATACTTAACCCGGATTCGGCGTGCAACGCGACTGTTAGCCCCCGCCGCCCTGGCCCGGCTGGTGCTGGCCGCGGCGGATGACATCCTGAGACTGCTTTTCGAGCAATTGCCATTGCGCATAGGTATGGCACACCTCTTTGGCCTGGGAGATATGACTGCCGGTCGGCGCATCCGCTTTTCGGCAGATGATACGGTCCGAATTGGTGGAAGAGGGATCGCCCTGGCGCAAAGCCACGGGATTTGGCGGCGTTCCGGCGCAACCGGCGGCAAAAATCAGGATAGTGGAACCGGCAATGGCAATAGCAGAGACGCGAGACATGGCTTCCCCCGACCGATCCAGTTACCAAATCGCAACTTACACGGGCAGGCAAGCGGTGGCGCGCGCAGCTTCGTTAAATCGCCGCAAGATTGCTTGTTTGGGACTAATTGCCGGGCTGGCGCTGCTGACTGGCGGACCCCTGCGGGCCGCGGACTGGACGGTCGAGCCGCTTTCCACCGAGATCGGTCCGCTGACCGCCACTTTGGGTGGGACTGCCGATGGCGCGGTTTTTCTGGCGGACGGACGGGCCGGTGGCGCGAGTGCCGGGCTGCTGCGGCTGACGCCAAACATATCGCGCAGCTATGACACCGGCATGGTGCTGGCGCTGGAGGCCTCGATTCTCGCCGCCCATGACGCGCTGGCGCTGAACCGCAGCGGCAACAAGGTGTTCGAGCAGGTCTTTGGCAGTCTGCAATTCGGGCTGGGGCGGTTCGAGATCGGACAAACCGATGGGGCGGCATATCGGCTGGCGGTCAATGGGCCTGCCATCGATCCGGCATTATCTCTGGCCGATCCGCAGATGACGTTTTTTCGCGATCCGCAAACGGGCCGGGCCTTTGCCGGTATTTTCGCACCGCGCGTTCAGGCGGGCGCGTCATCCACCTTTGCCAAGTTGACCTATTACACGCCGAAGATTTTTGGGGTGCAGATTGGACTTTCCTACACCCCGTCGGAGGGGCGCAACGTGCTGCCCTTTGTGTCTGCGGGGCCGAACGTCGATGACCGGCAGAATCGGATGTGGGAAATGGCGGCGCGCTATGACGATCAATTCGGCCCGTTCACCACGCGGATCAGCGGCGGGGTGATCATGGGCCACAATGAACGGCGCACGCCCGGCCATGAAGGGCTGACCGATTGGGCCTTTGGCGCAGAGGTGGATTACCCGCTCACCGACGAGGTGACGTTAACCGCAGGCGGGGCCTACCGGCGCAGCAATGCGTATGTCTTCGAGGTGAATGATGTGCAGGCGTTTGACAATACCGGCGCGTTGCATCTGAGCACGGCGCTGAGCTGGAACGCCTGGCGCGCGGGGTTTGAATTTTCGGATGGCACGGCGCGGGCGCTGGATGCGCCGACCCTGACCGCACGCGCGCTGCAGGCCATGCTGGGCTATACGATCAACAGCAATCTGCAAGTGACCGGCGGCTGGCAACGCTTCAACTACAAGCGCGATGTCGGCACGTTTTATACTGGCGGTTCGCGCATCGGGATGGATGCGGGCTTTGTTCATCTGCGCTTCAAGGCGTGATGGTCAGTCCGGCATGAGCGCGCCTATCGCAGCGATGCCTGCGAGGGGAATGTCTGACAATTGCGCGACGTTGGCGGCATCGATCCCGCCCAACGCATAGAGAGGAATGGGTGACGTGTCCGCGATGCTGCGCAGGCGCGCGACGCCCAAGGCTGCGCGATCCGCATGACTTTGTGTGGCGAAGATTGGCGACAGCAGGGCGGCATGGGCACCTGCCTGATGGGCGCGCAGTACAGCTTGCGCATCATGGGCGGCGGTCGTGATGAGGAAGTTCTTTTGCCCGGCGCGGATGCTGGCGGCCTGTGCGATCTGCGCTTGCGGCAGATGCACGCCATCTGCGCCGATTGCGGCGGCCAGTTCCACGTCGCCTGCAACGGAAAGCAAAAGACCATGGCGTTGCGCAAGGTGGGCGGCGGCATGGGCCAGGTCGCGGCGGCGCGCTCCATCGCGCGCCCGCAGAATGACCAGCGTACCGCGCGGCAGCGTTTCGAGGACGGGCAGGGGATCGGGGGTGCGCGCATCGTCGGTGAGGAAAATCAGCGAGGGCAGGGTGCTATGCCCGCTTTGCGCGTTGAGGCGGGACGCGGCCCTTGCCAGCATCGTTCGGGCAAGCGTATCTGGCACTTATGGCTCCTCAAGCAAACCTGCACGACTCTATCGCTGCGCTGGCCGGTATTCTTTCGCGGATTGATGCCGCGCGAAAGGCGGCACTGGCACCGGCCGCCGCAACGCAGCTTGTTGCAGTCAGCAAGACCCATGGCGAGGCCGCTATTTTGCCGGTGCTGGAATCGGGGCAACGCATCTTCGGTGAAAACAGGGTTCAGGAGGCCGCTGCCAAATGGCCGACCTTGCGGGCACGTTTTGCAGGGATTGACCTTCATCTGATCGGGCCTTTGCAGACCAACAAAGTGGCCGAGGCGGTAGAGCTGTTCGACGTCATTGAAACGCTCGACCGGCCAAAACTTGCGCTGGCGCTGAAACAGGTGATGGAAAAGACCGGGCGCTGCCCGCGTCTGTTCATTCAGGTCAATACCGGTGAGGAAGCGCAAAAGGCCGGTGTTGCGCCATTGGCGGCAGCAGACTTCATTCGCGAGAGCCGTGATGGGCTTGGCCTGCCGGTGGTGGGGCTGATGTGTATTCCGCCCGCGCAGGAGCCGCCCGCACCGCATTTTGCGCTGCTGGCAAAACTCGCGCGGGAGAACGGCCTTTCGCAACTGAGCATGGGCATGAGCGCGGATTTTGAAACGGCTATTCGTTTCGGCGCGACCCATGTGCGGGTGGGCAGCGCGATTTTTGGTGAACGGATCTAGAGCGTTTTCCGCCGAAGTGGAGCCGGTTCGGCGTAATGCGCTAGCGGATTTCGATCGTTGCGCCGGGCTTGAGATCGGCCAGCGCCTTGCGCAGATCCGGCAACGCCAACGCAACACAGCCTTCGGTCGGGGCATAATCTTCGCGCGCGACGTGCAGAAAAATGGCGCTGCCTGCACCGTCTTTCACCGGATCGTCGTTGAAACCGATCACGACCACCACATCGTAGATGAGATCATCCCGCCACATTTTTTCGGCGCTGGCGGGATAGGGATGTTTCACGGGACGATTGTAGAGCGGATCGCCCGGCGCATCGCACCAGCCGTCATCGGGGCTCAAGGGTTGAGCACCAAGACCGCCTGACGGCGGCGGCCCCCGATCAGCGCGATAGAGAATGGTGCGGAGCGGATAAATCCCGAGCGGGGTGATGCCATCGCCTTCGCGCTGCTTAACCCCCACACCGCCGCGCCCGATGGCGCAGCGCGCAGCCCCGCTGGCCCAGCGCAGCAACGGCCCGCTGCGGCGATCGACGATCAACGAGGGGGGCGTCATCTGCATGGCGCCAATCTAACAGAAGCTAGGGCGATCAGAAGATCGGGTTCGGCGCGCCAAAGGGCGGGGCAAGGTCCACGGCGCGGCGATAGGCGGCCATGGCGCGCGTGGGAAGGCCCCAATCGCGGTTATGCGTCTCAGCCATGGCGGAAAAGGCGGTGGCGGCGGCGGTGTCTTCACCCCGGTCGAGGCCGGAGGTCTGGCCGAGACTTGCGAGCGCTGAAAGCTGGCGCGGGGCACCTGTGGCGAGCCGCTGCGGATTCTCCTTGGCGGCGAGGGCAGTGGGTTGCTTGCGATCCCCGGTGAGGAGGGCAAGGGCGGTATCGCCGAAATCCTTGCCGGTGATTTTTTCGAAAGCGAGATTGGCGAAAGAGGAGACAAAACCCCATAGCCCGCCATAGAGCGCATCCCCGGCCAGACGGCCGACCGGTTTGATCGTATCGCCCGTGATGGCCCGGTAGAGCGTGGAG